>JBIKQC010000327.1:0-5858 GCA_044349855.1 Saprospira sp. | reverse complement strand
TAAAATGCCCAAAATGATCTCTTCAGGAATTTCCGAATCAAGAAATTCCCTGTATGAAATATCCTGTAAGCTAATAATGTTGAAACGATACTGAATATCAGATAGGTAAAGTTCATTTTTCATTTTTGAACTGTTGTTGCCCACATAAAAAACATATTGTTTTATTTCAAGATTGTATTTTCTGTACAGCATACCAAAATATTCCAGCATCCTTTCGAGCATTTCACTGTCATCTGCTACCTGATATTCAACTTGTAAGATATAAACAGTTGCCTGTTCCGTGATTTTTTTCAAAAAATCAGGTTTTCGTTCTATCGTCCGTTGTAAATCATCAGGAATTTCCTCGATTAAATCTGGCTCAATGCCCAGAATTTTTCTAACCAAAGGCAGAATTGTTTCCTCAATGTTTTCTTTAAGGATTTTATCAAAATCTTGTGACATAAAATTGAATTTGTTTTTATTGTCGCACAAATATAAAACAAAAAGATTCAAATGTCAAGTCTTAACAAAAAAAGGGATGCTCCTGTTAAGCACCCCTTCCTATATAAAACAATTTAAAACAATGACTTATTCATAAACTTCAATTGCTTCTGAATCCAGCATGAATCGGACATTGCGACCCAATGCCAAAAATTCATTGGCGCCCTCGCGTTGCATTAGTTTGAAATATTCTTCAGAATTGAATTTTACACGATTGGTTTTTAAATTTTTATTTTTCTCAGTTTCCAGTGCCAGATTTGCATCCAACCAGGTATTGTTATTTTGGTAAAGTGCACGTCCCTGTACATTGTTGATACCTTCAGACAGGTTATGGTCGATACCGCTTTTGTCCTTGTAAGCCAATCGGGATTCTCCTTGTTTTGTAGCACTTATATTGTCTGCTTTGTTCATGTCCTGCAATTCCTTACTGGCCCGAACTCCGCTGCTACCGCTTTTTTTAGCCTCTGTTCTGGTGCCGATAGTTCCTTCCACTTCTTCAAAATTGAGCTCGCGGTCTAATTGCGGAGCCTGCATAGCACGCGGACGAAGAATCTGATCATCCGGACGGACGCGATTATTATTGGCGGCAATAGCCTCGTCTTCCAAAATCAAATAACTGGTATAGGGTGTAATAATACCATGTTTTTTTGCCAGACGAACCACCTCATCAACCAGTTCCTTGTTTTCGCCATGAAGGCGGATCTGATCGAGCAGATAACCGACTGCCCGTGAGGCCCAAAGGCTGGGAATAAAGTTGTGACCTGTATGGTTTTCTTCGAAATTTACTTCATAGCTGAAACTTTGTTCCTTTCCGTTTACCTTTCCGGTCACAGTTACCATTCCTTTGCCTTTTCCGCTGTAACGGCCCATCAGACTGAGCGTGGCACCTTTAAACATATCGGGCAAATCCTTTGGATATACATCTGAAATGCGCACACTTTTGTCAAAGCTTACCTTGATATCGGTTAGCACCGGAGAGGAAGCCTTCTCGTAAAAATCGGAAACTTTGATTTCAATATCCTCATCTTCCAACACATAGGTGCGATGACCGCGTGTCATCTCGGTCATTTTATCCAATAAATGCGTATTCAGATCTGTGCCGATGCCAAAGGTGAATATGCGCACATTTTTTTTATTGTGCGACATTGTTTTTTTAAGAAGCGCATCTTCCTGTGTTTCACCAATTGTGGGTTTTCCGTCTGTCATGAAAATGATGAAAAATGGACGATCAGATTTAGTTTTCTGAGATTCCATAGCCAACTGCATAGCCTCATCAATATTGGTTCCGCCAATAGCGCGAAGGGATTCTATAAAATCAATGGCCTTCTTTTTATTGGCAGCATTGAAATCTTCTACCTGTCCAAAAAGCGAAGTAGCTTCTGTCGAAAAAGGCACAACCTCAAAACGGTCGCCCGGATTCAGATTTTCAATACAAAATTTCAGGGCTTTTTTGGCCTGATCCATTTTTTTATCGGACATGGATCCGGATTTGTCCATGACAAATACAATGTCTTTTTGTACAATTTCTTTTTCATCGCCAAAACCGGGACTCACATTGATAAAGAAATAGCCATCTTCTTTGCCGTCCTGAAAGTTGAGCATGGATAATCCTAATTTGGAATTGTCCATATTCCAATACAATTCAAAATCTCTGTCGGGACGAATATTTTTCATTTCAAAACCAACAGTGGCCTGCTTTTCACCTTTTCGGATAATTTCCACTTCATGTGTAGGGCAGTAGACCGTTTTTAAGTTACTGTTTCCTTCCAGCATTACACGCATGCTAATCTCATTCAATGGTTTAGCTGAATATTTTGAAGTGTTGAGCGGAAAAGTATAGGCTATTGTCCCGTTATCTTTGGTCAGCGTTTCGGTATAGGTAAGTTTAATGCGCTGTTCAGAATTTGGTTCGATCGGGAAGATGCGAACGCGGAACATACCTTGATTGTAATACTCCAGTAGGGCCGGGTCCTGAGCTTTTCTTACAATCTGTTCATAGATCTGTCGGGCTTTTGTTGCATCGAGCAGTTCTGCTTCCTGCATTTTGCCATTGATGTTCATCGAAAATTTACTGATGACAACACCTTTGGGTACCGGAAAAAGGAAATAGGCTTCGAGTCGACGCCCGGTAGGGTTGTAAAAGACCTGTTCTATTGTTGTTGTCGCAGTCTGTTCAAAGAGTTTGGCTTCAATTTTTGTAGAACGGGTTTCCAAAGGAAAGAGGGCCGGATTTACCTGGCCGGGACGAAGTACCTGATTGGGATTGCTGTGGGCATCGGGCATTACTATTAAAAATCCACCGGCATAACCTATCACCTGAAAGGACAGCAGACAAAGCACTGCAAATAATAATTTTAAGCGTTTCATATATTTAGATTTTTTAAATAAATTCATTTTTATTGACGTCTGAATGGATAGATGCCTGTTTTTGCTTTTTGGTTGTCTGACATTTTAAAAAAGCAGTATTTTTCTGTTTTTATTTTGTTAATTTTGGGAGTTTCAAATTCTATCGTTTTTGCAGTTCAAAATTTCATTGTTAAATTGGATGCAGTAGCAGCAATTAATAAATCTCATAGTCAATATCTTATGAATGTTTTAATAACAGGCGCTGCCGGATACCTGGGCAGTATTGTATTAAAAAAAATGCAGGAAGACCTGAATGCAGGAACTGTTAAAACCTTGGTTTGTACCGATCTGAGGGAACTGGCTGCAGATAAACGACTGAAATCAGTTATTTATGAACAGGCAGATATCCGTGATGGTGAAAGAATGAAAGAGATTTGTCTTAAATATCGTCCCCAGGTCATTCTTCATCTCGCTGCAGTACTCGATTCCCAAAGTATGCCAAGGGAAATACAATATCAAATTGATGTTGAAGGGACAAAAAAACTATTGGATGCTGCTTTGGAAAGCGGCTGCAAAAGAATTATCATCTCTTCCAGCGGTGCAGCTTACGGCTATTATGCCGACAATCCGGAATGGCTTAGGGAGTCTGACCCTGTCCGGGGAAATAAGATTTTTGCTTATTCCGATCATAAAAGACTGGTTGAAGAAATTCTTGCTGAATACCGTGCAAAACATCCTCAGTTGGAACAGACAATATTCCGAATCGGCACTATTTTGGGTGCAAAAACTGATAATCTGATTACGGCACTTTTTAAAAAAAAGCGTATCTTGGGTTTGAAAGGATTCAAAAGTCCTTTTGTTTTTATTTGGGATGAGGATGCTGCAGCCTGTTTGCGACAGGCGATATTCAGCGATAAAAGCGGTATTTACAATTTGGTAGGAGATGGGGCTTTGGCAAATAAAGATTTGGCGCAACTTTTGGGCAAGCCTTATCGCGAGATGCATCCGGGATTCCTTCGCATTATGCTCTCAATACTCCAACCCTTGGGACTTTCTAAATACGGCCCCGAACAATTGCTGTTTTTGCAATATCGGCCTGTATTGGACAATACCAAACTGAAAGAAGTATTTGGTTTTAAGCCGGTAAAAACATCCTTGGACACCTTTTGTTTTTATTTGAAAAGTATTGGAATCGAACCACGTAATATTTCTAAAATTAATGTTTTGCGCAATAATGTTTTTTAGAACTACTATATAGTGCTGATATGGAAAATAAAATACAAGCAGGAGAAGCCGCTTGTCTTGCATCGGGTTAAAATAAAAATCAAAAAGTTAAATCAAAGAACTGCTCAAAAAAAATTACCCGCCGCTTTAACCGGTAAAAGTTATTAAAAGCTTTGCCGAAACAACTCCAAAAACCGAGCTCAAAATTTTGGAACGATCATCAAAAATTTAATTTAAAAAGTTTTCAAAAGAAGTGCTTCACAGTGCTGAACTTGAAATAGAAAATATAGGTGAAACCACTATAAATAGATTGGAAATAATTATTCATTGGTACGATGCTCAAGGAAAGGAAATTTTTGCTGAACTTTGGGTTATTATTCATGAGAATTATGTTTTACTGAAACCGGGAGATAAAATACCGGTTTATGCTGTTCTAACTTTAAAAAAAGAACAGTCTCCAGTTCATCATTATGAATTGGAAATAATTTCAATAGGACTATAATACAAAACCTATGAATCTGCAAGCAGAAATAATTCTTGACAAACTAAGGCCATTGAAAGAACAGGGCCTGCCGGAACTTTACAGCGACAGAGAATATACAGATCTTGTCATGTCCTTTGGACTGAATGAATCGGAATGGCATATATTGCAAGAGGCCTATTTTGACTACCTCAATACCGGAAAATCATACCTTAAAAAAGGAGATTTGAAAGATGCAGCGAATACTTTGGAGAAAGCTGTAGTCATAAAACCTAATAATCTTTAGGTGCTTTCCGCACTGTGCGAAGTTTATCTAAAACTTTGGCAGCAGAACCCTGAAGAAGCTTTTTACGGCAATAGATCACTAAAGCTTGTTAACCGCTGCCTAGAAATTTCGCCAGATCATGAAGCTTCTCACACAAGATTGGCAATACTTCGCCCAAAAGTAAAAATAGCAGATGTCAAGATTAATAGAGCCATCATAATTGGAGCTGTTGCATTAACAATTATCCTTTTGGCCGTCGGAATGATGGCCCTTATACTCAATCGCTCAGGAGGAGGGCCAGGATCTAATTTTCATTAAATCAACGTCAGAGTTAAACCGAAGTTCTGTAAGGTGATATAATCATCGTTAGATTCAGGTTTAAAGAATATTTAATTCTAAATAAAAAGCACCGTATTCATTGAAGAATACGGTGCTTTTATATTTGAAGGGAAACGCTTATTTCACAGCATTTACAATTGCTTTGAAGGCAGCAGGCTCATTCATTGCAAGATCTGCCAAAGCTTTGCGATTGAGTTCAATCTGGCCTTGTGACAAAAGATGCATGAAGCGCGAGTAGCTGAGACCATGCTCACGAACGGCAGCATTGATACGTTGGATCCACAAAGCGCGGTAGTGACGTTTCTTTTGCTTACGTCCGATGAAGGCATAACCAAGACCTTTCTCAACCGTGTGTTTCGCGGCTGTTAAGACCTTAGAACGGGCACCGAAATACCCTTTGGCCATCTTCAAAACTTTTTTCCTTCTTCTTCTTGATGCAACGGCGTTTACTGAACGTGGCATTGTGATAGGATTTAATTGTTAAATAATAGTCGGAGAGGGGTGCAGGTGAGAAGATGACCCACAGCTTTTCCACTTTACCGACATTCCTTTTGTTGTCGTCTGTCTAATAAATATAATTAGATGTTCAACATTTTTTTGACGCGGGCTGAATCGCCGGGTGCGCAGACTTGAGTTTGACCAAGGCGCAATTTGCGTTTTTTCGACTTTTTAGTCAAAATGTGGCGTTTGCCACTGCAATCACGCATGATTTTACCGGTACCT
>JBIKQC010000326.1:0-5868 GCA_044349855.1 Saprospira sp. | reverse complement strand
CAATGTTTGTATAAATACCATATTGCCAAATTATTATGGCAAATATTTATAAACCGTTGATGTAAAAAAAAATCTTTTTTAACACTTGATTCGCATGATTAACTAAAATCAAAATAATGGCAAGAATATTAACTCTTTTAATATTATTTATTGGAATGAGTGTCTCAGCTCAAAAAATGTCTGAATTCGAAATTGGTTTGGATAAATTATTGTATCGGACAAATAATGAAGTACTGATTTACAGCCAGTGCCTTTCCAATATGCACAAATTACTTTCAGAAAAGACGAAGTTAAATCCGTATGCTTTTGAAAACTGTCAGCAGCAAACAGCTTGGGAAGAAACCTGTATCAGGAATATCGGTTTTTGTAATTCACTAAAACAACAATATCCTGAAATAGCAGAATCAATGAGTAAAATAGATGCGATTAGTAAGAAAATTAACACTGATTTAAAGCTGGAAAGGTTGAATTTAATTGAATTGGATTCAATTTTTTCAGAATTTGAGCTTGCAAATTTAAAATTGAATACAGCGTCCAAACCATTTAGAATCAAATGGGCTGATCTGGCACTAAAACAACTGCCTAAAGAAATTTCAGATTATTTGAAGTTGGAACAAAGTGCATTTAGTGAAATTAAATACAATCTTCAGACTAATATCAAAAGCTTATTCCCAGAAGATATCTTGATGAAAAACTTAATTGAGACAGATTCTCAATTGGTTTTTATAGAGATGATCTCTGGCCAAAACAATACAGTTAAGAATGTACTAGGTGCTATAAGTTCATCACAAAACAACAAAAGATATTTTCTGAACGAATTATCATACAGTAAAAGAAATACTACAGATTTTCGGAATGATCTGTTTTATCAGATTCACAATCATTACAATAATTCCTTAGTACAAATGCTCGTCGTTCATTATAAAGTCAATTATTCAATATTTGTTCCGGTTTTGCCCTCTAATAATAAATTTGCAAAAAGTAATGAAAATTTGGAACCAGCTTATAAACAACTAAATTCTGAAATCTTTTCGGGAGCTGTTACACACTGGAATTTTAAAGATGCTGATGCATTAGCTGTGTTAACCTTGGCATTAAATAAAGCAATACGTTGCCTAAATATTATGACTTCAGGAATTTATTCATTAAAACAGGATTTGGACAGGAAAAAGGCCGGTACCAGCAAAACCGTTTATTTTAATCCGGGGGTTAACACTAATATTGGAGATTTACTGGGAGCCGTAGGGCGATTGAAACAAAGTAAAAATGAAGTTTGCCCATTAATTGCAGCTCAAACTCAAAATTTAATACTGTTAATTCAGGATTGCACTTTCCTGTTTGAAGAAATTAGGATGACAATTAAAGACAAGGATAAAATTTCAGAAAATTTTGAGAACTTGGAGCAGGACTTAAAAAAATACAGACTGTTAATTATTGATTTGGAGAAACAGGTTTCTGTCTTAAATAACAATATTAATTATGCAAATTCGAAACATTCAAAGGGCACTGACAGCTGGACAAAAACGGCATTGGCTTTGGAAAGTTATTGTGAGTTATTAAGAGATGAGCTGAATACTGTAGAAAAAAGTGCACTGAAATATGAAACGAAAGACAACGGAGTGAGTTTTGACTTTAATAAGACAGAACAATCTTATACAACTCTGATAGAGCAGGAGACTAGCCTTTTAAGCGGTATTAAGAAAATTGGCAGACATCATGGAAAATGTCCCTTTGGAATTTTTGAAGATGTTGCCGACAAAGGTTTGTCATGCCATCAAATGTTAATCCTTCATATAGACAGTCTGGAATATCCCTATCAGATAGGATGTTGTGATGGATATTCAGGAGCGGTAACAGGCTACAATACAACTCTTGAGTATTACAATAAATTCAGCCTGCAGGGATCGGAAAGAGAAACTGAATTTGCAAAAATTGATCATCCTATACCTGTAGTTAATAGAGTAGTGCTGTATAAAACACTTCTTTTACCTGAAATGACTTTAGTAAAAATTTCGCAAAAGAAAGACACAGTTTTAGCCGTGTATCAAAACACTTTAGCTGAGATAAGTAAAGATTATATTCAAAAATGCAAACCCAATAACATTCTATTCCTGATTGATGTAAGCGGATCAATGCAGGGAAAAGACAAATTGGAACATTTTAAACAGGATCTGTATAGCATTGCCGGGTTTATGCGCGAGGAGGACCTTATTTCTATAGTCAGTTTTGAAGGGAAGGCTATATTGCAATTGAAAAAATCTACCGTACTCAACCGAAATAAATGGGAAAAGGCTATTGATAATTTAAAAAGCTCAGGTGGAACGCATTTTGAGGATGGTTTGGCATTTGCTTATGACTATATGCAGCAAAATCTGGAATCTCATTATAACAATAGAGTTCTTTTGATTTCTGACGGAGAATTTGAAGTGAGTGAAAAACTTAAAAAAATGGTAGCAGATGCATTAAAGAACAACAGGATTGTCTTCAGTGCATTGGTATATAATTCCTTGGCCCAAGTTTATCCGAAAATTCAGGAATTAACCAATAGTGGTGGAGGAAGCTACTCACTTATTAGCGGGAAAAGTGATGGAACATTGTTGCTTTTCAAAGAGTTTGCTGTGTTAAAATAAAAAAGGGCTGAAAATGCTCAGCCCTTTTTTTAAGATGTATCAGTTGGTTATTAACCCATTGCCTGTACGATATCGTACTTTGTGATGATATGTCTGATACCTGCTTTATCAACTGCGATAACTGCAGGAATTTTTTCATTGAAATAATAACTCAATTTTTTCAAAGGCAAAGTTTCGTCCACTTCTGGAAGTGCAGTCGACATTATTTCACTCAAATGTTTTTCACTGTTTCCCAAGGGATTTTCCAAAAGGCTACTTAGAATAACACTTTCGGTAACTGCGCCTACAATTTTATTGTTCCCATCTATAACCGGAAGCTGAGAAATATCCTTTTCCTTCATGTATTTCAGCGCATCTTTCACCGTCTGATTTGCATTCAATGTTAGAAGTGTTTTATTGCGTTTTTTTGCAATAATATCTTTTACAGTCAGTTCATCATCGAGAAATCCTCGGTCGCGCATCCAGTCATCATTAAACATCTTACCTACATAACGACTGCCGTGGTCGTGGAAAAGTACAACTAAAACATCATCTTTTGTTAATTTTGATGCCAACTGTTTTACACCCATTATAGCAGATCCAGCTGAGTTGCCTACAAATATACCTTCCATACGTGCAAGGTTTCTTGTTCCGATAGCTGCATCTTTATCTGTTACTTTTTCGAAATGATCTATAACTTTAAAATCAACATTTTCAGGAAGAATATCCTCTCCGATACCTTCAGTAATATATGGATAGATTTCATTTGGATCAAAAATGCCCGTTTCATGATATTTTTTAAAAACTGACCCATAAGTGTCTATACCCCAAACTTTTATATTAGGATTTTGTTCTTTTAAATATTTGCCCACGCCTGAAATTGTTCCCCCTGTGCCAACACCTACCACAAAATGGGTAATTTTGCCTCCAGTCTGTTCCCAAATTTCAGGACCTGTACTTTCATAATGAGCTAGACGGTTTGACAAATTATCATATTGATTGCACCAATAGGAGTTTGGAATTTCTTTACTCAATCGTTCGGCAACGGAGTAATAGGAGCGGGGATCCTTAGGCTCAACATTAGTTGGACACACTATAACTTCTGCACCTACTGCTCGAAGAATATCAATTTTCTCTTTTGACTGTTTATCGGTTGTGGTGAAAATACATTTATAGCCTTTGACAACTGAAGCAATAGCCAAACCCATACCGGTATTACCTGAAGTACATTCAATAATAGTGCCGCCGGGTTTTAAATCGCCCCTTGCTTCAGCATCCTGAATCATTTTCAAAGCCATTCGGTCTTTTACAGAATTACCGGGATTGGTAGTTTCTACTTTTGCCAAAACCAATGCTGGAACCTCGTCCACAATGCTGTTCAATTTTACCAAAGGTGTATTACCAATGGTTTCCAAAATATTCTTATAATACTTTGCCATAGTTTTTTTATTGTATTTGATGTTTCAATGATTTTGGCCGTAAAAATACAATTATATTATTTCAAAACTTAGTTTTATAAACAAAAAAACCGACAGCAATATAAACTGTCGGTTTAAACCAATGAATATTTGGTATAGTATTTAAATAGAATTACTCTTCTATGATTTTTATTTCAATACGTCTGTTCTTTTTTCTGTTGGCTTCTGAACTGTTTTGTGCGAGATTCATAGCACTGCCCTTTCCTTCTACCACCAACTGAGAAGCTTTAGCGCCCTTACTGATTAGGTAACTCACAACTGATTGTGCTCTTGATTTTGAAAAAATTCTGTTTGTATTTTCATCACCTGTGTTGTCTGTATGACCTGAGATTTCAAGTTGAAGATTGGGCTTTTCTGCTAACTGTTTAGCGAGTGCATCAAGAGAAGCGAAGGACTCTCCTTTAAGCTTTTCCAAACCGGTTTCAAATTCGACATCTTTCAAAATAAGTCTCTCTCCTTTTTTAAAATCTGAACCGGGATTGTAATTCTTAATGCTTATTTCTTTAAACTCTTCCAAAGACACCATGTCTAGGTATATATAAGTGCAGAGTTTTTCTTTTTTTTCTACAACCTCTTCGTTTTCTTCGTTCTCAGGAGTTTCCGCTTTAGCCATTCGTTTTTTGAAATTACTAACGTTGTTATCTTTGAAATTGCCAATCATGATAAATGTTTCCCCACCTTTGGCTGTATATACTGCACTGATTTCCTGCCATTGATTTTGCTCCTTGATAGGAGACTGATCATTATTGAGCAATTTTAGTGAAGGCATATCAATAGAAATATAACCTTCTATTGCTGCAAAATTGGAGTCGGTCAAAACAATACCAATTTCATCAATAGGTGTATTGCAAAAACGAATAGGAAGTCTGGTTCTTATTTTAGCCGAGTATCGCATATTTGCCTCCAAGGGTTTTAATAGTTTACCCTGAAGATATTCGCCCTCTATATCAATTCCCATGCCTGCATAAACTTTACCTGCTGCAGGATTTGGAAGTTTCATTCCCTGAATAAACGATTTTTGATCAGGGCTCATTTGGCAACTTGGATTAATAAAAGAAGGAGCCCCAGCAATCGCCACCCAATCCGTAGGAATTGATGTTTGTTCCGTCTCTCCGTCGCATTTTACACCATCTTCAAAAGACCCATTGATGACTATATTTTGCGCCCCTATATATATAGGTGTAATAATTAAAAATGCAGTTAGAAGATTATAGTATTTTTTCATTGGTTTTGATTTAAGTTTTGCAAATATTATAACGCAGTTCTCTTATCAAAATTACAAATTCTAAATATTATTTTCGAATTCTAAAATATAATTATTCAGATTCTGCATTTTGATAAGACGGAAATAATACGAATGTCTGTAAAGTAATTGAAAGTCAATATGATGTATAGTAAAAGAGTTTATAAAGAATATCAAACAAATAAGATATCGATATTATTTTCAAACAAAAGTGTAAATTTGTTTGCAGAACTATATTAATGTCATACCTTTGCGTAGCATAACTGATCGGAAGAGCAGTAAAGCGGTGGTTGCAAATACTAGGACAAAAAATCCTAGTAATTTTTTTCCAAAAAAGTTTGGGGAATAAGAAAAAAGCAATATCTTTGCACTCCCTTCGGGAGAGAAGGTGGAAAGATGTTGAGGTATAAATGGCTTGGAAAAAAAGTTTTAAAATTTTTGCAAAAAAATTTGGAGATGGAAAAAAGAGTCGTACCTTTGCAACCGCTTCTTGAAAGAGGAGCAAAAAGAGAAAGAACATTGATAGGCGGTAATGAGG
>JBIKQC010000325.1:0-5870 GCA_044349855.1 Saprospira sp. | reverse complement strand
ATCATAATTTATTAATTTTTAAGGGAATAACTTTGGTTCAGTAATAAACGATTTACACCATTAACCTAATTTAAAATTTTATTATGAGAAGCAATTTTTTAAAACAAATGATGTTTGCAGCCATTCTCGTCTCCTGGTCTACGGCAGCAAATTCACAGACAGTTCAGGGAAACCCCACCCTAAACGGCTGTTATGACGGAAGTCAGTACGTCAACAACAAAAACAATCCAACAGCTTGGGGTGGTTACACACTTCAGGAAGGCTTTCAGGAAAAAGCTGCACAGACGTACCGTTATGAAGGTAGCGGTACATTGTCAAGAGTAAGGGTGTATGGAGAATATCCGGGTTTTGGCCCCATATTATTTGGTACAGTACCATTGAGAGTTGTTGTTTACAATGTAGATGCCAACAATCGACCGACATCAACAATTTCTTCAGTAAACATTAGCTGGAATGCTGTCAATGAATATGAAGGATTTAAAGATGTAAATATTTCGCCTGTAAACATCAGCGGAAACTTTGCAGTTGCAGTAGAATTACGATCACTGACGGATGCCTTCCGTATTGCCTATACTGGTGACGGAGAAGGATTGGGTGAGGATTTGGCATCTTTGGCCGGAACTTTAACCGGTTTCAACTGGAGCAGTGCAATGACAAACTTCAGCAAAGATGGAGATTTACGCATTGTACCTTATGTTATGAGCAATTTGGTAGCTAATTTCAGTGCCAATGCAACTTGTGTTACAGTGGGTCAAAGCATCAGCTTCACAAACAATTCACAAGTAGAAACCGGCGGTATGTTCAATGTTATCAACCGCACAGGCTATATCGGAACTAATACCAATTATGCATGGAATTTTGGTGATGCAACAACAAGTACTGCCGAAAACCCAACAAAAAGTTTTACAACAGCAGGCCGCAAGACAGTTTCTCTGACTGTATCTCACGAAACATGGGGTGGTGGCGTATGTACTGACTACTATGAGATGGATATTTCAGTAGGTTTGGGCATGACTGCTTCCAATTTGGTGAATGCTTCCTGCAATGGCGAAATTGACGGTTCTGTTACTGCCAATGTGATCGGCGGTGCTGCTCCCTACGATTTTAGCCTGAACGGCGGAGAATGGACCAACGGCAATATTTTCGATGAACTTCCTGCCGGAACGCATACTATAGTAACAATGGATGATTTGGGCTGCCAAACTTCTGTTAACTTTACAATTACACAGCCAACAGCGATTACATTTACTTCTACCAATTCAACCAATTCAACCTGCGGTCAGGCCAATGGCGCTATTTTGGTCAATGCAACAGGCGGAACGGGTGCTATCTCTTACTCATTGAACGGTGGTGCTTCACAAAGCAGCGGTTCTTTCCAAAATCTTCCTTCTTCAGCCGGTTATGTTATAGAAGCAGAAGATGTAAACGGATGTACTTCAGATGTAACTGTAGCCGTTAACGATCAGGGTGCGCCTTCTATTTCTTTGCTTTCAGCTACCAATATCAGCTGTAACAACGGAAACGACGGTACAATTGTGGTGTTGGGTTCAGGCGGATCAGGCGCATTGCAATATTCCATCAACGGCACTACTTATCAGTCAAGCGGCACCTTCACAGGTTTGTTTTCAGGCAGGTATATTGTTAGTGTTCGCGATGCAGCCGGATGTACCCGTGGTTTTCCAATTTCTTTGGTACAACCTAATGCTATAGCTATTGTAAGTATTGAAGAAAATCAACCTGTTTCCTGCAATGGCGGCAATGATGGTGTTTTGGAGGTTATGAACAGTATTGGTGGTATCGGTACACATACTTTCAGTATCAATGGAGTTAATTTCCAGACCGGCCGTGTTTTTAGCGGTTTATCAGCAGGAACATACACAGTAACAGTACGAGATGCTGCAGGTTGTACAGCAACAGAAACTGCAACAGTAACTCAACCGTCTGTATTAATTGCAACAACAATTCATGGAAATCTTTCCTGCAATGGAAGTTACGATGGATACATAATAGTTATAACAAATGGTGGCAACGAGCGCTATCAGTATCAATTGGCAGGAAGCAGCAGCTGGCAGTACAGCAATACTTTCAATGATCTTGCCGCAGGTACTTACACAGTAAATGTAAAAGACGCAAAAGAATGCAGATCTTCGGTAACAGTTACAATTACTCAACCTTCTCCAATCACTGCGACAGTAACAACAGGTACTGCAGCATGTGGCGGTTCTGACGGTACAGCTTCAATAGCAGCTGCAGGCGGATCAGGTTCAGATTATCAATACAGCATCAATTTAGGTGTCAGTTTCCAGTCTTCGGGAGCATTCACCGGTTTGAGTACCGGAACTTACTCCATCATTGTCCGTGATGGTTCAGGTTGTTACAATTCTTTCCAGGCTACCATTAACTCTACAACAGGCCCGGCAATCAGCACACTCAGCAATACAGGTATTACCTGCTATAATGGTAGCGACGGATCTATCTCAGTAGCTGCTACGGGCGGTACAGGTACTTTGGAATACAGTGTAGGAGGTGCTTATCAGACCACGGGCAGTTTCGTGGGTCTTCCTGCAGGCTTCTACACATTAACAGTGCGCGATGCAGTTGGCTGTTTTGACAGTGACACGATCACTTTGAATCAGGGAAATCCAATTGCAGTTACTGCAACTATTAATAATAACGTTTCCTGTTTTGGTGGCAATAACGGTTCTATAACCATAGCTGCTGCAGGTGGAATCGGTACTTTGGCATTCAGCCTTAACGGTACCAACTATCAGTCTATCGGGACCTTTACCGGACTTACTTCAAATGCATTATATACAGCTTATGTACGTGATGCAGGCGGGTGTACTAATTTCACAAACTTCAGTATCAGTCAGCCAACTCAAATTGTCGGCAGTTTGGGTATTGTTGGTGTAAATTGTGCTGACGCTGATAATGGCACTATCTTCGTTACTGCTTCAGGCGGAACAGGTACACTTCAATACAGCCTTGGCGGAGCAGCATACGGTAATACAAACAGTTGGAGCAATTTGGCTGCTGCAAATTACATAGTTTATGTACGCGATGCCTTTAATTGTACAATCGGACTTTTGGCTACAGTCAACGAACCTGCTCCGATTGCTTTAGGTGTTACACTTGATCATGTAAACTGCGCAGGCGGCAATGACGGTTCAATCAATATGAGTGTCAGCGGCGGTATAATTCCTTACGCTTACGCATGGACAAACGGTGCTAGGCTTGAGGATCTTTTCAACCTCAGTTCAGGCACTTACGGTGTAATTGTAACAGATGCCAATGGATGTACAGCAGCCAATTCTTACAGTATTGTTGCTCCTGCTACACCAATCATCGTGAACGGAACTGTTGATAATGCTTCTAACTCCGGTGTAAGCGACGGTGCTATCGATATTACTGTAAACGGCGGCACTTCTCCATACAACTTTGAATGGTCAAATGGCGCAGTTACTGAAGATGTAAGTGCTATAAATTCCGGTTTCTATATCGTAGTAGTAACAGATGCAAATGGTTGTGAATCTTCTCAGATTTTCAATGTCAGCATCGGTTCATCTGTTGATCAGACTCAATTGTCTGAAACAAATGTACAGATCTTCCCTAATCCTGCACGCGATTTTGTGAATGTTGAACTTGCAGGTTTCGATGGCAGTGTAATTGAAAGCGTAAATGTTATCGACGCATTGGGTCAACTTGTTTACAGTGTACAGGCCAATAGCGATAAAGTGCAGTTGAATACTGCTGAGTTGTCTGCCGGTTTCTACATGATCCAGGTAGAGGTAAACGGCCAGCGTATTACACAGAAATTGAATATTGCAAAATAATAACTTGGGTATTGATTGAGAGGGGAGGTCTTTGCGCCTCCCTTTTTTATTAGACTTTACAGTTAAGTATGAAAAAAAATATCTGAGTCAATTGAAAATTGAACATTATTTCCTAACTTGTCGCCCTATTCGTTAAAAATTATACAAATATTAAAAATATCCAATCATGAGCCAGAACCAAAAAATTTGGGGTACAGAACGTTTTCTTATGGGATTGGCCCTTTTCCTCATCATGTTTATGATGTTATGGGCTTATGTATATTTCATGAATGACGATTTTTTGCCAAAAGTGAAATAATTTAGTCTGCTTCTACGCAAATTTGATAAAAATATCTTAAATTTATAGGCGATCACAACTGTCAATGACATTTGTGCTTCGCCTTTTATGTTTGCACCGATCCTTTAAATGTTTCAGGAATGGATCATGAAATAGTGCCTATAAAGTTGTTTTTTGTTTCGGATAACGTTCCCGATCAAACAAACCTTCTGACTGATAAATTCAAAAGGCTTGAAAATTACTATTTTAGTGACTTTCATTCAACATTGGCACATATTCATCTGAATCCTGACTTGATTTTTGTTATTTCAATACAGGAGTCTAATGGAATTTCGATCCTCAATTTTATACAGAAGACTGCGGAACTAAATCCTTCAGGGCAGATAATAATAGTCTCTGACAGAAAGGATTTACATTTTGCCTTATCTCTCATAAAAAAAGGAGCTAAGGACTATATTGAAAATGATGATTTTAATGTTGAATATCTGACCGCTTTGCTGGAAGAGATTTCCGCCGAAAAATGGAATTTTGAAGAAAAAAACAAATATGGCATTTTAGACAAATTCCGTGAATTGGGTTTTATAGGTACCGGAAGGCGGATGCGCAAAATGTTTAAGCTGATTGAAGATGCCTCGAAAGCTGATATAATTTTACTTGTTTCCGGAGAAGTAGGTTGCGAACAGGAATTGACGGCAGCAACGGTACATAGGCTATCAAAAAGACAGCAGGGCAGTTTTCAACATTTTGACCTGCTTGCTTTTCCCATAGAATTAATGGAATTTGAACTTTTCGGTAGAGAAAAAGACAGTATTGCAGGTGTTTTGAAGAGAAAAATAGGCGCAATTGAAGCAGCAAGCGGAGGAACTCTTTGTATAGAAAATATAGAGGCATTGCCTACCCACCTCCAAAGCAGATTACTAAGAGCAATTCGCGAAAAAAAATTCATTAAGCCGGGCGGGCAGAATATTGTTTTTTGGAATGCCAGACTCATCGTTATAACGTCAACAAATCTTGAAAAGGCAGTAAAACAGGGTGCCCTGATTCCGGAACTTTACAATGCGATATCCGGTCTTCAGTTAAGAATTCCTGCCCTGAGAGATAGAGGTCAAGAAATATTGAGCATTGCCAATAATTATTTGAGGAACTTTATTCGGAGAAATCGATTGAAATCTTTCAGTTTTTCTTTAGAAGCTAAAGATGCATTGCAGGTATACAGTTATCCGGGAAACCTTCAGGAACTGAAAACTTTAGTTGAATCTTCGGCCTTAATTGCAACAACAGATGAAATCAGTAAAGAAGATCTTATTTTTCAAAACAAGCCTACTATTGATTTTCTGCTGTCGGAAGAGATGACGCTTGAACAATACACTGAAAAAATTATCAGCAGTTTTTTGGAAAAATATAACAATGACGTACTACTGGTTGCAAAAAAACTAAATATAGGCAAGTCAACTATTTATAGAATGTTGAAAGCCCAAAAATAACAGCCCCAAATAATTACCTATGACAAAAATCAATTTGGAATATCTTAATGAACTATGTAATGGCGATGTCGATTTTATATCTGAAATGTTGCAAACTTACATTGATGAAACTTCAAAAGACGTGGAGTATTTGGTAGAGGCTGTTAAACTTTCCGATACTCCTCGCATTGTATTCTGGTCACATAAAATTAAAACTGCGTTTAGAATACTTGGTTTGGACGGCTTGGCAGAAAAGGCCGAAACGTTGGAAATAAAATCTAGATTAGAAGATTTTAA
>JBIKQC010000324.1:0-5891 GCA_044349855.1 Saprospira sp. | reverse complement strand
AACACCTACACCCGTTTTGAGGGAGAGAAACTGCTCAGGTTTTTGCCAGAGTGCATATTGGGTATTTAAAAAAAGCGTAGTGTTCTGTTGAGGGCCGATACGTAAAGTACTTGACAGTTCTACAGAAAAGATACGGGTTGGATGATAATTTTTATAAAACCTGCTGCTGCTGTTTATTTGTGCATTCACTGAAAAACAGGTAAGAAGAATAAACCCTGCAAGATTGATAAAACTGATTGTTTTCATTTGTGTTGACGGTTTAACTTATAGGTGCAGGTTTAAGCTATATGTGTGGATAAATTTAATCATTTTTTTCTTGTTCTCTAATTTATCTCACCTATTCTTTTTACTGTCTGTTTATTTATTTAAATTGCATCAAAACAACAGGCAATGAAATTGATTTTTTTCTGGTTTTTTATTTTTGCTAAGGCGATTTCGGCTCAGTCACCCACTGTTTTGCAATGGGTTCAAAACTTCGGTTCGGGCAATTATGACCATGTATCCGGAATTTATTGGGATAATGAGTGTTACCTGTATGTAAGCGGTTATTTTAGCGGCAATTTAAATGGGCAGACTTCCAACGGAGGAACTGATGCTTATTTGGCCAAATACGATAACAATGGAAGTCTAATTTGGTTGCGCATTTTTGGCGGTACAGAAGAGGACCGTGTGCATCAGCTAAGTTACGATAATGCTGCGGGACGTATCCTTTTGAGCGGTTATTTTATGGGAAAAATGTATTATGGGAATGATAGCCTCAGTACAATTGATCGGGAAGATATTTTTGTAATTTCGATTGACACTGCCGGCAATTATCAATGGGGGAGAAGTTTTGGTGGACCCGGTTCTCAAAGCAGCAGTTCAATTGCAGTTGATAAAGAACATAATATTAGTCTGAGCGGCTATTTTGAAGATACCTTGCAGGCAGATGGAATACAATTGGTCAGCAGGGGGTTGCGAAATGCTTTTCTGCTGCAGCTCGACAGCAGCGGAACCTGCAGTTGGGGTTACAGAATGGGCGGTTTACTGTATGATGAGGGTTTGAATATTACACATGATGTTCAAAACAATCTGTACCTCAGCGGTTATTATCGCGATACAGCTGATTTTGGACCCTTTGCTGCGAGATCAGTATTTACTTATGACTGTTTTTTGGTTTCCCTCTCTCAAAGCGGCAACTGGCGTTGGCTCCGCAGTTTTGGCGGGGGATATATAGATAATTGTCCGGCAATAGCCTATATGCCCAAGAGCGGAAATGTCCTTGTCGGCGGTTGGTTTTTTAATGATATCAGTTTTGGAGCGGATACTATGCTAATTGCAGCGGGCGAGGAGGAATCATTTCTTGCTGCATTCGATACTTTGGGACAACTGAAGTGGTCAAGGCGTTTTGGTGATGTTTTTGCAGAATTACTGTACGATCTTTCGGTAGATTCTGAGGACAATATATTGGCTGTCGGAACCTTCGATAGTATTATTCAAATTGGTCAGGACACCTTTATTGCCAAACATTATAATAAACCTACTGATTTATTTGTCTTTGGTTTCACGCCCGAAGGTAAGTACAGTTGGGGATATAAGGCAGGAGCTGAATTTAATGACTTTGGATTTCAATGTGCCTGGGGCGATTCTTCCACTTTTTATATTTCGGGCAATTTTTTGAATAAGTCTATCTTTTCCTCCGACACAATTTTCTCTAATGGGAATTATGATGTCTATTTGGCAAAACTGTTTTTGGATACTGCAGGCATTAGGCCCAATGCTATCGCGCCGCTTATTGAATCGGATTTTTTACTTAGGGTTTTTCCAAATCCCGCTGATGATTTTATTAATATTGAATTTGATGAACTTCCAGCTTATGGCTATGATCTTCAGTTATTTGATATCTATGGCAGAATGCTTTTGCAGAAAAATATATCAGAAAAAATTGCAGTGTTGAATCTGAGGGAATTGGAAAAAGGGCATTATTTTATGAGGATTGCTAATGGGGGAAGGGTACAGGTCGTTGGGGTCGTTAAAAGGTGAATGTTTTATTGATCTTTTAAATAAACATTAGGGTTCAAGATGTCACCCCTCTGGGGCTTTTATGTCACGCAAAGTAATAATCATCAATAATTTAATCTTACAAGAACCGAACGGAGTGAGCGCTACAATTTTGAAGGAATGAAGCTAGATACTTGCTGATAGATACAATCTGATAATCTGAATTCTGACTTGTGACAATCTAAATATGGCAAACGAATTTTACGAACAGGTTTACGCACTCGTGCGGCTCATTCCCAAAGGAAAAGTCTGCAGTTATGGTGTTATTGCTGAAGCGCTTGGAAAATTTGGCGCAGCCAGACAGGTAGGCTATGCCCTCAACAAATGCCCAAACGATGTACCGGCCCATAGAGTGGTCAACCGTAAAGGCAGCCTGAGCGGCAAGCTTAATTTTGGGGATGACAACATGCATAAACTGTTGGAAGCTGAAGGTATTTCTGTAAAAAATGATCAGATCGTGAATTTTGAGCAGCACTTTTGGAGCCCGATTAAGGAGCTTGAAATTTAAATCTGTTCATTGCCAAAGTCAAAAATAGCAGACAGATAAAACAGATTGACATAAAAACAATCCAGCCCGGTTCTTCAAAACGATAGATTCTGTAAGTCATGTAAAGGTTCATAATTGCCCCGGCGACTGCAGGAATAAAGCCACAGAGCCCTAATCTCGATAAAAATAGTGCCGCAAAAGGTATCAGATTCAGCGCAATCATAAAAAGAATACGATCGCTGCGATAATCCCAAAGAAATGGAAAAATCAGTAAGCCTATAAATCCGGTAAGCAATAAGGCCAACAATTCTTTTTTTATAGTTACCTGAACCAAATCGCCCATTGAGATGATAATACCTCCCAAAGCCGCTATCCAAAACAGATCCAAAGTTCTGAAAACCTGCTGTACATAAGATTTTATGTCAATCGCTGATACAGCACTGTCTGAATGCGCAAACTGCCACCAATTGAGGATTGATGTATTGTAAAGATACTGTGTGAGCAGACTGCCGCTGAAAACAATTAACAAAAAGGCTAATCCTATTTGAATGTAATTCAATACTTTGGAGGCCAAATTTGACTTTCCCAATAAGATATCGAAGAAAATAAAAAGGCCGGCCAAAAAGATCGTTTCTTTTATGAAAAATCCAAGGCCAAGAATAATACCCAAAATCAGATATTTTGAAATAAAGTTTTGATTTTCATTGGATTTTATAAGCAGGTAATAATAAATAGCAGCTAATTGCAGCGCCCAGGCTACCCCATCTGTCATAAGGGATAGTCCATAAATAGCAAAGGGTTGACAGCCCAATAACATAATAAGCCCCATCAGGGCGACTCTGCCGTTTCTGAAAATTCGCTCCAAAATAAGGTAGAACAACAGGGAAGCAGTGAGGTAAGCCATCCACTGCTGTATATAGAGACCCGTTTCAGTTGAAAGTCCTAAAAGTTTATTCAGTAAAACAGGAAAAATAATAGCCAAAGGTTTTACCAGTCGATGCAGTTTATCTTGACCGGCAGGCTCTCCCAATAAAATATTCATCGCATTCAAATAACTGTCTGTATCTGTCTGTAGATGCAGAAAATCAAATAGATATGCGGAATATAGGCCTGCTGCAATGCAACATATCAGCGCCGGGATTAAACTTTTGATAGAGTAGAGCATGAATTTTTTGAAAAATAATATCAAAAATGTAACTTTTTAAGTCAATCCAGTTTTGTTTTTAACACATTATTCCTAATTTTGTGCTGTAATTTTAATGAATTGCTTTTCTAATGTTAAGTAATTTGTAGTTTTTTTAGAATTTGATTGATTTTTGGTGATTAGAAGGTTTGCAGTTTACGGATTGCAAGCCTTTTTTTATTCAAAAAGAAACAGTGAGTTTTGATGAAAGCAAAAATAACAGATAATAGGCTTTTGGGTTGACTTTCCAACTGATAATGATTATATTTGCGACAAATACTTATTTTATGGCAAGGATAATGGCTTTGGACTATGGGCAGAAACGATGCGGACTGGCAACTACAGACCCGCTTCAGATTATTGCCGCTCCCCTCACAACCGTTGAAACCAAAGAGTTAATGACTTTTTTTGAGGATTATCTTAAAACTGAGGAAGTGGAATGCCTGGTCATTGGAGAGCCGACACATAAAGACGGAACAGCAACGCCCCTTGAAATACCTATTCAAAAATTCATGGAAGAATTTGCCAAAAAGTTCCCCAAAATAAAACTGATGAGGCAGGACGAACGTTTTACATCACAGCAGGCTACAGAAGCGATTCGTTTTTCAGTAAAAAGTAAAAAGAAAAGACAGGACAAGGCTCTGATTGATAAAATCAGTGCTACTATTATACTTCAGGAATTTTTAGGATTTAATTAGGGTATTAAAAAAATCTTTTTAGTAATTTTACGCTACAAAATATAACATTATTGTTTCCTCTCACTTACTAATATTTGACAGCGCTTTATAATGAAACTATCTGTTTACGCATACGGACATCCCATTTTAAGAAAAAAATGTGAGGAAGTCAACAAAGATAATCCTGAATTAGCAGCATTTATAGCCGATATGTGGGAGACCATGTATCACACAAGCGGTATCGGTCTTGCTGCACCACAGGTAGGCAAAGCCATACGCGTTTTTGTTGTAGATACAGAACAATTGAATGATGATGAGGATGAAAAAGATAATTTTATCGGAATCAAACGTGTGATCATTAATCCTGTAAAAGTACAGGAAGCCGGCACACCCTGGGCTTATGAAGAAGGCTGTTTGAGTATTCCTGAAATCAGAGGTAAAGTTACCCGTCAGCCGCAGCTGCGCATTCAGTTTTATGATGAAAACTTTAATTTTCACGATGAGGTTTTCGACGGTATGAATGCCCGTGTTATCCAGCATGAATATGATCATATAGAGGGTATTCTGTTTACGGATCACCTTACAGCGCTGAAAAAACAGCTCTTGAAAAAAAAGATGGAAAAAATTAGAAAAGGAGAAATTAGCACGAGGTATAAAATGGTTTTTGGACCTAAATAATCATACAGATCAAACCCAGCAGATATGAAGTACCTTTTAATTCCTTTTTTCCTGCTTTCGGTTCTGTTTTTTGGCAGTTTTCATACTGATGGCGAGCAGAAACCACCGTTAAAATTGGCACTGCTCAAGTATGGCGGCGGCGGTGACTGGTATGCCAATCCGACTGCATTGCCCAATTTGGCAAAGTTTTGCAATGAAAAGCTCAAAACCAATTTCGATGCAGAAAATGCTACAGTTGATGTTGGAAGTGTAGAAATATTCGATTATTCCTTTATTCACATGACCGGTCACGGGAACGTCGTTTTTTCTCCCTCTGAAGCTGAAAATCTCAGACTTTATCTCCAATCCGGTGGATTTCTTCATATCGACGATAACTACGGAATGGATCCTTTTGTCCGTCCTGCCATGAAATTGGTTTTTCCGGAATTGGAATTTGTTGAACTGCCTTTTACACATGATATTTACCATACAGCCTTTGAATTTAAGACCGGTCTGCCAAAAATTCACAAACATGATGACAAGCCAGCACAGGGTTTCGGACTCATATGGGAAGGCCGTGTAATCTGTTATTACAGTTATGAAACTGACCTTGGTGACGGTTGGGAAGATCAGGATGTACACAATGATCCTGAAGAAAAACGCCAGGAATCCTTGAGAATGGGTGCCAATATTCTTCAATATGCTTATGAGTTTTAACAGACACTGATGGATTTCTTCAATATGTTAAAATAAAAATTTTTATATAAAGAGCAACTGTCAAGAATGGCAGTTGCTCTTTTCATTATCTCCTCACGCTTAATATGATAGAAAAACTTCCCTACGGCCC
>JBIKQC010000323.1:0-5899 GCA_044349855.1 Saprospira sp. | reverse complement strand
ATCAAATTGCAAATCAGGATATTATTGATGAAGATATGGAGCAGGATACAATAATGAAAACCCTGCTGCTTGATCTTCCTGTGGAAAAAAAACTGCGCAATGCACAGTTTGAAACTGAGCGCGGTGAAAAGAAATGTATAGAGGAAATTAGCAAAATAATAGAAATGCAGCTGGACCTGCTCGAAGGAATCGGCAATCCTACATTTGTTCACCTGAAAGACAAACCCGCATTTTTCATACTTCATAATCCAATAACCAACGAAAAGCGTTATTACTACACAAGAGACTTGAATGAAGAGATAGAACCGGCTATCCTAACTGATACTCAAAGAGTTTTACTGCTCTATAATGAACATTTGGATCTTTTTATGGCAAAGGTTGAATTATTCAGACGGTTACAGGCCTCTCATACTGATAATTTGAACAAAATCAATGGCATCCACAAACAAAACGAGCAATTGCAAAAAATCAAAAAACATAAGGGTAAAATTGCCGAATTGGAAGACAGGACAGATATTGAAGTAAATGCGCTGAAAAACGAGTCAATACTGGAAGACATTGAAAGAGAACTGGAATATCAGGCGCAATGCCTGCAACAGTACAGTCAGTTGACTGAAAAATATGATCAGCCACTGAATCGTCATATACATAAAGATCTGAAAGGAGAAATAAAAAACCTCATCGACAAGATTGAAGATGAGGATAAGTAGTATTTTATGTTTTTTACTCAGTTTTATTAAGGGCCTGCAGTCCTTCCGGTCTATGTCTTAATTTTCCTTTTGTATAGGAGCAATTTGGCGCCTGAAAGTTCCAATGCCTGATAAATGAATGCTGATATCGCATAAAAGCATCGAGATCTACATAAAAATCATCCAATCCTTTTAGCTTTTCTTTGCGTTTTACCTTTGTACAGTTTCGTTTATTTAAATAAGGTAAAATATAAAAAGCGGCAGATCCACCCGAATTGTACATATCTGTAGCCAATATAGATTTTACAGAGACTGAAGCCGCCTCATTTTGAACCAAATAAGTAATTAATTTTGCTTCACTTTCAATAAAGGCCTGTTTTGCACCGAAACGTCTCCAATTGATAAAACCCATTTCCAATTTTCTTTTGAACCGGGTTTCGTTTTGAACATCTTTCAATGCGAAAAGATAATCCTTCTTCTTTCGCTGTCCATGTCCATATTCATAATAACAGGCCTGATACGCATGTACAAACTCCTCTATAACAGCTGCGTCGAAAAGGAAGTCCTTCATTTTTTCAGTATTAAAGCGCAGTTCACCATAAAGAGAAGAATACTCTCCTATTGATTCTTCCAGTTTAACACTGCGAATAAAAAAAGGATATTCAGAGCTTTCGAGGGCTTGAAAAACCCTATCAAAAATTGGAGATTCACGCCGCAAACTGAGGACTCTTTCCTTGATGGACTCTGTCCCAACTGCCCAATGGAATACTCCTTCTTTTAAGAAAATACTGTCTGTAAAAGGCTCAGCAATTCTTTTTTTCTTTTTCTTTAGAACAGGCCCAAACTGTTGCTCGAACTGTTCCTGTGATATCGATTCATAGCTCAGTTCATTATTGATCAATCTGACAATAGAAACAGAATTAAAGAAATTGTCAAATTTAGTAACTGACAGATACAGCATTGCCAAAAACAATACATAAAAGTATACTTTGCTGTTCATAATAAAATTGGTGAGTTATAGCCAAGCTATCAGCAAAGAAAATACCAAAAAGCAGTATATAAAATAATAAATTAAATAAACAGTCAAAAAAAACGGAGAGCAACCTGTAAGTTACTCTCCGATACAATATTTATGCTATAAATAAGTTTCCTTATTATAAAATTCTAATATTCGTCTTCTTCGTATTTTCCGCCGCCTTTGTTTCCGCCGCCGCCGTAGCCTCCGCTGTTTCCACCGCCTTTGTTTCCACCGTAGCCACCGCCACCGCCTTTGTTTCCACCGTAGCCACCGCCACCGCCTTTGTTTCCGCCGTAGCCACCGCCACCGCCACCGCCGTAGCCGCCACCGCCACCGCCTTTGTTTCCGCCGTAGCCACCGCCACCGCCACCGCCGTAGCCACCGCCACCGCTTTTGTTTCCGCCGTAGCCACCGCCACCGCTTTTGTTTCCACCGTAGCCACCGCCACCGCCGTAAGATTTTTTCTCAAATTTTGGATTTTCCTCTTTAGGACGGGCTTCTTTTACGACGATTGTACGCTCTTGGAATTCGGTTTGGTTCAAAGTGTCGATAGCTTTTTGTGCTTCGTCATCATTTGTCATTTCAACAAAACCGAAGCCTTTAGACTTGCCTGTTTCATGGTCAACAATAACTTTCGCGGAATCAACGGCTCCGAATTGTTCAAAAAGCGATTGAAGGTCTTCAGTGGTAGTGCTGAAGTTCAATTTCGCTACAAAAATGTTCATAACTGAAAAAATTAACTGATTAAAAAAACGATAAAAAACCCATTTTTAGACAAGCGATAACAGCTTAGTTTGGGTAAATTTTACTGACTAAAAGTAAGCTACGTCCAAAATACATAGCAATTTACAAAGAAAATTTGAAAATTAAAAATATTTAGCGTGTATAATTTTATTTTTTATTGAAAAATTTAGGTCGAACATTTAGACAATCTTACTAAATAAGTCATTGCCTCATTGAGCTCTGCTTTTTCAATAAATTCCATAATTTCAAAATCTACTTTACCGCCGGGCTTTATTTCATCGACCTTTAGACCTGTGCCTTCAAGCAGCATTTCTAGGTCAGCGGGAGTATAACAGCGAAGTGACTGAGAATAAGATTCCTCCGGATTTTCGGGGAGCCACCATTTGTCTATAAGTCTGCAACCGACCGGATCAAATCCATAGCAGCGCATTCCACCTCCAAGATCCATTTCAATACCGGCTGATCTTGCCCAATACCAGGTTGCGCCTACTTCAATAATTGCAACTCCATCGGTTTTCAACCATGAGGCAACTCTTTTAAGCAGCATTCTCTGATCTGAGTCAGTACCAATACCAAAACTATCGAAATAACATATCACATCAAAAATTGGTTCAAAATCTGTCACATAAAAATCACCAAGTATAACTTTGAGACTACCCTGCTGTACTTCGGCAGCTATTTTCTCGGCACAGGAAACAGATTCCGGCAATAATTCAATCATTGTCACATTATGCCCAAGATTAGCTATAGCAGCAGCGGTCTGTCCTCCTCCGGCACCCAGTTCCAAAACATTGGCTTTACCTCGAATCGAAGCCATATCCTGAACCAACCAGGCGCGTTTGTGGTGCGACTCGTCAACTTTACCAAGATACACACCAAACCATTCGTTTTGTTTACTGTAAAATTCCTTGACCCAGTCCATTGAGAAAGATGATAGTTGAAA
The DNA here is from genome assembly GCA_044349855.1 of Saprospira sp. GTDB lineage: Bacteria > Bacteroidota > Bacteroidia > Chitinophagales > Saprospiraceae > Saprospira. The sequence continues at coordinate 2,505 of JBIKQC010000323.1, read as the reverse complement.
GATTAATGTTGAAAGATAAAAGTTGAAAGACAAAAGTTGAAAGTTGAAAGATAAAAGTTGAAAGATGACCGCGTAGCAGTCATTAAGTGAACCGCAGGACCGTGAAGCAAAAGATGAAAGATTTGGTATTTAGCGTCAAGAACTAACAGGATGTCTTCAGCCTCCTGTAGCAACACTTGACCGAGACGCTGACTTTAGTCCGCGGTAATTGAAAAAGATATATGGATGGATTGCCTTATTTAGCACCTAATATTTGATACAAAATCTGATAATTTGCTAATTCCAATTACCATTCTAAATTTTTAATCAGCAATTTTCCGCTGGAATCCTGACTGAATAAATGCAGTACCGCATTAAAAGCATCCAAATGCCAATAGCTATCCTTATCAAATTCAGCAATTATATGTTTTTCAAACCCCCATTTATCTGAGGTCCAAAGCTTGTGTTTATTGCCGATTTTGGTTTCAATCAATAGGTTTTCGTTGAGCTCCCGTTTAATCTCGAAGTTATTTACTGGCGTAACATTTAGATTACTTTCACAAAAAAGTTGCCCATTTTCTATATTGCGTTCAAACAGCAACAGATGTACTGTTTCATCTTTTTTCAATTCCCCATCTTTAAAAATTGGCAACAGCAGGTCTTTGGGAATATCATAAACAAGTATATTCCGGTAAGAAATTTCAAAATTTTTAGGGCTGGTACTGATAGCTCGCATAATTCCTTTATTCTCTGCAGCCTTTTCATTTTGTTCCAGGACATACAGGAGATTATACTGACGTTCGTAATGCATTTTTTGGGGAATAATAAGCTGTTATTGATAAATGATTATTTAAAGGAATAAGATTTTCCGATCTTAGCTTCTATGTTGTAATGTAAAATAGATTTAAAAGACACATTGTTTGACTACTCAAAAAGTAATATTAAGTCCATACCTCCACATTTAAAATATAGTAGCTCTTAGTCTTTGCGAACATTAACACATATATCGTCTTTAATTGCAACAATCCAATGATTCAATTGAATTTTTACTACAAATAATCAACAATAAGGTTTTAATGCATTTGTTTGCAGCTATAAGTTTAATTAGTTTTTTATAATTATCGCTTGATTTTATTATATTTCTGATTGATTATTCCACTTTTAGGATTTTCATTTCAATTCGCCTGTTATTGGCTCGTCCTTCCTCTGTTTTATTATCACTCACAGGTTTAGTTTTTCCCAACCCTATAGCCTGCAGCCTGTTTTTGGCAACGCCTTTCGCTACAAGGTAATCTGTAACCGCTTTGGCTCTATTGCTGCTCAGCGTCAGATTGCTCTGATCTGCACCAATATTATCGGTGTGCCCACTAATTTCAATCTGCATATTCGGATAAGCCTGCAGCATTTTCACGACCCTTTTCAATTCCAATTCATCCTCAGGTTTGAGGTTGTATTTATTGGTATCAAAAAAAATATTATTGAGGCGAACAGCAGCACCCACTTCAAGCGGAGTCAGTTTCAGGTCAACACGCATTTCTTTGTACTCATTAATTTTTACAAGATCAATATTTTCATTTAAAGACAAAAAACCTTTATGCTCTGCCAAAAATCCATAAACATCGCGACTTGGCAATACTATGCTATACTCACCGGTCGTGGGGTGACTTCTTGCCGTTCCCAACTGTTTCCCGCTTGTCAATGACTCATAGGTAATTGTAGCTCCTAAGGGGTCATTTGTTTTAGCATTCAAAACTCGGCCACGGATAAGAACCACCGGCTCAGGCTTAGCTGATTTCGGCAATTTAACTCTAAAAATATCACTATTGCCAACTTTGCTTTGTGTTGAGGTAAAATACGCATAGTCGCCGGAGGCAGGAAGTGAGTAGTAGGCGTCAAAGCCAGTTGTATTGAGTTTTGGCCCGAGATTGAGCGGTTTTGACCATTTTTTCCAACTATCATCCAATCTGCGGGAAACAAACATATCTTGTCCACCATAACCGGGATAACCTCCGGTGGAGAAATAAACGGTTCTGCCGTCTGCCGCAAGAAAAGGTGCAATTTCTGAATCTCCTGTATTGATTTCCGGACCCAGATTCATAGGGGCAGCCCAGCTTCCGTCTTCCTTTTTAAAGGAAACGTAAATATCTTTTTCTCCAATAGCATCCTGACGCTGAACCGCCATCAGAATTGTTTTACCATCCGATCCGAGCGCATATTCACCGGTTCTGTGTTCATTGTAAAAATCTTCAACTTCGATAGGCGAAGGAAATGACCAGCCGGATTCTGTCCTAACTGAAATAGAGATGCCATTTTCACTGCTTCCATCGGGCAAATACTTATTCATAAGCATCAGAGTCTGTCCATCGGGTAGCACGGCACAAAGTGCATTATTGCGGGCATTGTTCACAGGTTCTCCTACATTGTAGGCTGTTCCAAAATTATTGGTACTGTCTATATAAGCATACCAGATATCCTGTGTTTCAGGATTTCCTACATTTTTCGGATGTTTAACCCTAGTAAAATAAA
>JBIKQC010000322.1:0-5922 GCA_044349855.1 Saprospira sp. | reverse complement strand
TCTGAAAGTTTCCAAAAGCATGAAACAGGTTTTAGACAGGAAAGATTTTACAATTACTTATGATAAAGCTTTTAAGGAGGTAATGATTGCCTGCAGATCCGTGTATCGACCTGGCCAGGGCGGCACCTGGATAACAGATGACATGCTGAATGCATATTGCGATTTACATGAAGTTGGAATTGCACATTCTGTTGAGGCCTGGAAGGACGGCGAATTGGTGGGGGGATTGTATGGCGTTTCTTTAGGTCGTTGTTTCTTTGGAGAGTCCATGTTCTCTAAGGTTTCCAATGCATCCAAAGCCGCTTTTATTACAATGGTCAGAGAACTTGAATCTAAAGGATTCCTGCTTATAGACTGTCAAATGTACACAGAACATTTGGCAAGCTTGGGTGCTGCGCTTATTCCACGAACTGAGTTTTTGGCCTATTTGGAAGAGAATAGGAAGGAGGAAAATCGGTTTTAACAGTTTGGGTTGATTCTTTAATATTGCCAAACAAAAAAATAGCCGAAGAGCATTGCGATCTTCGGCTAAATATATTTTAAAACCTAAATGGTTTATTCGAATGCCAATACATAGTGGAAACCAACTGTGAAACCACCCATTACATTCCATGAAGAAGAACGATTTCCACCTACTGAAGAAGGAAAAGGATTGGGATTGCCATTAGCAACAGTACCAACTGGAAGACCTAAAATTTCAACAACAGATCTTGCTAATTGGTTTCCGCCTATAGCGGCTTCAATATCTTCTGTTTTGGAAAGTGAACCAGACATGTGTAGCATGAAAACAAGTTTCAAAGCTTCAGTCATATTAACAGCACCACCCATTTCCAAAGTTAAACCAACTACCAAACCTTTGTACATTTTCAAACGATTTGTTTGAGTTTGCCCAGTAAGCTGGTTTACCTCATAAAGGCTTCTCAAATCTACACTCTGATCTAATCCACTACCGGATTTGTTGGTATATGCATATTTAGCAGAATTCAACAGGTCCAAGTGTGGGCCGATACGGAAGTAAGAGCTTGAAGAAGCGGTAGGATCACCATTGAATTTGAGCAAAAATGGGATACGTACATAACTCAATTTGCGTGAGAATACGTCCATGTCAGCTTTTTCAGGAGCAGAGTTGTAGTTAATATAGTTTTGGCCCTGACGGGAGAACTGTACACCGGTGTGAAAACCGACAGCGTCAGTGAAGTTGTAACCGAGAGTTAGACCGGTATTGAAACCGAATGTACCGCGGTAGTTAAGGTCATCACCTTCAGCAAAATCCTCATCATTAAGGATCCAAGGGCTCGCAGGAGTGAATGACAAACCGAACTCCAATCCTTTTTGAGCAAAACTCATGTTGGCTACAAAGAGTGCCACCACAAATAAGGTCAGTTTACGCATAGCTTTTTAAGGTTTTATGATTAAAAATCAAGAAAAAAATAAGTTTTTCACGAGCATAGTCTGCTCTTGTAGCGCTCAAAGCTAAGAATAAATTTAGATTATGTTAAATATTTTAACTTGTTTTTTGGGGTTTGGGGCTTGTACTGAACCTAAAACGGCTTAGTTATTTTTTGATAATTTTGATGCTCTGATATTTAGCATTTTTATCTATGATGCCAATTACATTTATAGCCTCTGAAAATTTACAAAGATCGAACAGGTATTGATTAGCATTTTGGGTAAAATTGATGCTGAATAATATCCGACGAAGAAACTAAAAATGGTTAAAACCATTATTTATAAAAATTATTTCGCCCACCCAGGGTTAAAACCTTGAGCTAGAGTCACAAAAAAATTAAAATTAATTTTTGTCCTGATCGAACCAATTTCTTCCTATTTGACATCTTTTGACTACTGTTTTACAACCTTAGTAATCATACGATGCTGTTTATTTTCCAGCACTATAATATAGAGTCCGGCAGACAACTGTCCCAGATGCAATTCCAAATTGTTACCAAAATAAACCTGAGCAGAAAACAACTGCTGTCCAAGTGTATTGGTAACAGAGACATTGCAATCACCTATAAATTCACTGCTTTTCAAATTTATTTTGCCGCTGAATGGGTTAGGATATACCTGTAATGTTCCCGAAACCGGTAAAACGTCTGTTGACAAGGTAGAATCCTGTCTGATAAATTGCAGCGCCTTAATCAGATTGATACGGCCATAGCCCACCATATTATTTGGAAAAACATATTGAGTAGTTCCACCACAGGTATCATTTCGGTAGGTATAAATTGTATCTGCTGTTATCTCCAAAATCGTTTCCAAAGAGTCAACATTTCCGGCCAAATCCGGAGCGGCAGAGATCAACAAAGCTACTGCGCCGGCTACATGAGGTCCGGCCATACTTGTACCGGAATAATTTGCATAACCACTGCCCGGAATACAGGAGCGTACATCCACACCGGGTGCTGTAACATTGGGTTTCATCCGGCCACTGCTGTCCACAGTTACATGTCCTCTACTGCTGAAATTTGCCAATGTATCTCTCACATCACTGGCACCTACCGAGAAACTGGCCTCAAAGATAGCAGCAGGGTCATTTACGCTGTTACAACCATTCCATCCACTGTTACCTGCAGAAACGGCAATAAAGGTTCCAGCATTTTTAAGGTTTTCGACAGCCGACTGCATTACACTAAAATTGCTCGGATTACAGCCTTCGGAAGGCGGGCAGCCCCAGGAATTGGCAATTACATGCGGCGCCATCAGGGGATTTGGATTCAAATTATTGGTATCGGTTGGGGCCAAAAACCATTCAAAACATTCGATATAAGTTGCCGGAGTACCCCAGCCGTTTTCCATATTTCTGCAGCCGACCCAACGGGCTTCGGGTGCCACACCGATCTGATTGCCAAGTCCGTCATCGCCGACCATAGTGCCCATAGTATGAGTACCATGAGATCCGTCATCGCAGGGAATTTTCGAATCGAAACCGCAGCTGTTAAAGGTATCTGAACTGATTTGTCCGTGAATGGCATCATGCCAGGTATAATTATGATTAGTAACAGACCCTTTATATTTTCCGTTAATAGCCGGATGCGTCCAATCGTAGCCGGTATCCTGCCCGCCAATTATTACTCCTGATCCTTTGACATTCAAATCCCAAAGATCATCAGCCCGAATCATACTGATGCCCCATTCTATAGTTGAAGGACTCTTTATAACGCCTACAGGATGATTATTTTTTTCCTGCATGGATGGCAGCTGATTATGAATTTTAGGATTAGGGGCTATTCTGGCCACTTCAGCTCTTTTGGCCAAAGTTTCCAAAATTGTCATATTCCCTTTCACCCATATACCATTGACAATGAAATATGGTCTGTATTTTTGGCCCGACTGTTCAAGCAGCTGTAGTAGTTCAACCTGCGTTTCATTTGCTTTTGTCTGCAATGTATTAAAAACAAAATTAGCCTTATCTGCCTTTGTTTTCAAATGTTTGGCTCCGCTGGTATTAGCCTGATCTTTCAGAACGATAAAAAATTCAAATTCATTCTTGTCAATTGCTTCTATCAAAACTTCAGTATCTATTTTATCCTGCCAGATTTGCTGAGCATGCATATTTATAGTTATGAATGTCAATAATACCAATGTTAACTTTTTCATAAAGCAGAATTTCTGTGATTGGAAGATTTTATGAAAATCAGATACAATAAAATAATTTTGAACTTAAACCTACTATTTTTGCTTGTTCAATTCCAATTTTATTACTATTTGTGGGAGTTTTAATATCAAGTAGTAATACAACAGCTAATTATTATTGAAAGTTTGGAATAATTCATTAATTTAGCGCTTACTATTTAGCAAATCAATAACTATAAAACATTTACAACCAAGAACATCAGGTCTAAATAAACTGATATGAAATTTTCAATCAACAATATATTGCTGCTTCAATTACTCTTCTTATCACTTTCCGGTATTACAGCCTGGCAAAAAATCAGTGCTCTGATTGTACCCGAATGGTTTCATAAAAAATTTGAGCATTCTTTTTTTGGCATGATCCCATTAGGAATTCCATTAGCTTATTATACCATAATCGTCCTGGAAACTGCCATAGCAATTGCTTTTATAATTTCTTTATTAAAAATGGAATTTAGAAATAATGCCGGCCGAAATTGGCTATGCTTAGGGTTAGACCTCAGTATGCTGCTCTTTCTAATTTTATTTTTTGGATCTTTTTTGGTTAGTGATTACTCCAATGGAGCCCTTGATTTTATGTATTTTGGATTCAGCTTTTTTATGAAACGTGAATTCAGCAAAGAATCGAAAGAAAATGCGGTATGATATCTTTTTAAAACCAATTAAATTGATTTGGCTTAACTCAAATTCAGCTTATCTTTTTGTTTGATGCAGCAAATATTTGGTTCCTTCGTATCGCTATCAATTTATTCATTCGAAAAAATATAAAAAAGGTTTCAATAAAATAGCTGTAAAGCCTTTTTATTTCCCCACTGCATTCTTAAAAACCTCCAAACATCTGTCTCTTGCATCTTTATGATTCACTACAGGCTTGGGATAAGCAGCAGTGCCGAATTCTTTTACCCATTTACGAATATAAACATGATCCTTGTCAAACTTATCTGTTTGTGCCTCAGGATTAAAAATGCGGAAATATGGTGCAGCATCTGTGCCGCAGCCCGCCGCCCATTGCCAACCGCCATTATTGCTTGCCAGATCGTAATCAAATAACTTATGGGCAAAATAGGCTTCTCCCCAACGCCAATCGATGAGCAGGTGCTTGACCAAAAAGCTTGCCACAACCATTCTTACCCTATTGTGCATAAAACCTGTTGAATTGAGTTCACGCATACCAGCATCAACCAGTGGATAACCAGTTCTGCCCTCACACCAGGCTTCAAATTCCGCTTCATTATTGCGCCATTCTATAAGATCATATTGGGCGCGGAATGCCTGTTTTTCCACTTTAGGAAAGTTGGCTAAAATTTGTGCGTAGAAATCGCGCCAAATTAGCTCATTCAGAAAAACATCGTTCAACGCTAAAGCTTTTCGTGCCTTTTCCCTAATGCTGACTGTGCCAAAACGAAAGTGTATACCAAGCTTTGAAGTACCGTCAATAGAGGGAAAATTTCGATTTTTATCGTATGTTTTAATAAGCGATTGTTTCACCTCAATGCTTGGAATGGGTAGGCTGCTTATTCCAAAACCCATAGTTTCCAAATCAGGAATCGGAAATGGTTTTGATTGAAATAAATGATTAAAATATTTTTCTGTAGAATATGATTTTAGATAATACAATTCTTCTCCATTCATTCTGCTCTGAAGCAGCTCTTTCCAGCGTCGGGAATAAGGGGTAAAAACAGTATAGGGCAGTCCGTCTTTTTTGACAACTTCTTGTTTCTCAAATATCACCTGATCCTTGAAGGTCAGGAATAGAATATTTTTCTGCTGAAGCAGCGCTTCAACTTTTGCATCGCGATCAAGCGCATAAGCTTCATAGTCGCGATTGGTAAAAACCGTTTTTATTTCATATTTTTCCAATAAATTTTTAAAAACAGTTTCCGGGTCGCCATATTCAACAAAAATTGAAGATCCTAAAGCAGAGAGTTCGGCAGAAAGCCGAGCTATATTTTGATAGATAAATGATACGCGGGCATCATTTTTATCTTCCAGCTTTTGTAAAATATTTGTATCAAAAATAAAGATTGGTAAAACAGGTAAACCTGATTTTAGTGCCTGGTATAATCCTGCATTGTCATGTAGTCTGAGGTCACGACGAAACCAAAATATATTGATCATAAATTACAAATGATTGTAGTTGTAAATATAACCAAAACGTAATTTGCTTTGGCTTGTTTAGAAAACTTAAATTAACCGGATTTAAATTTTAATCGGGGACTTTTCTAAAATTTTTATTTGCTCACTAACATCCTTAATATTACACTGTTTTCCAAAAAATATAAATCT
>JBIKQC010000321.1:0-5935 GCA_044349855.1 Saprospira sp. | reverse complement strand
TAAAACATTGACTGCCGAAATTGAACGCATCGCCTATTCCCCAACTTATGGAGAATGGGAAGAAGAAACAGATGAAGCTGCTCAATATTTTTTGGAATCTTTTGACCCGGGGCCGGACGACATTACAGTCCTTTATTTTGAACTTATTTGGGAAGAATCTGCTGCCGAAGATCAAAAAGCAGCATATATCGAGCTCTTGGAAACCAATTTAGCTGACATTGACAATATTGGAAAAGCAAGTATTAAAGGAAATAAAGGAAAAATAAAAGGGGCGCTGAATACTGCGCTAATTAGAAAATCCAAAGGCATTCTGATCAGAATGATAGATGATATAAAATCTGAAATACCCGGAGTGCTAAAAAAGTTATCTTCGAGATATGAGTAAAAAAACACCCGACTATGCTCTGAGCAAGTCGGGTGTTTTTTTGTATTAAATCTTATTTTCTATCAAAAATCTAGTGATTGGCATACCAGATACAATAATCATACATCGATTCTGTATCATCACCTTCAATTTCTACATCGAGATCGCAAAGCGGGACAACAGAATTGCCTTTATCCAATTTGGCAGTGCCCATCAGGCCCATAATCTCAGAGATAGAATCAATTCCCAAGAGCTGAAATTTTGCGCCTTCTTTGAAAGGACCTGTAGATTCGCCTACATAAATAACCTGAACCGGAAATTTCAATTTTGACTTGAGATGTTTTTCCCAAGCTTTCAGCATATCAGCTTCTGATTTTGATTTGGCCGTATTCAGTACTTCACGGATGCGTGCTCCCTGTTCGCCCAAATCAGACCAGAAAAACTCTTCATCCAATTCGGCAATAGCCAATTCTACATCTTTTTCTGTATCGCGGGCTTCCGCTTTCTCAAGATCATGTGCATAAAGCGAAATCAGTGTATAGTCAATCTCTTCTTCAATAGCATCAAGGATAACATCCTCGTCCAGTGCTTTGAGTGAAATACTGTCCCATGCTAATGTGTACAGTTCACCGTCTGCTTCTTTTCCTTCGTAGCTGACAATTCTACCCTGCCAACCGCTGAGATCAATCTCAGGATAATCGGGATCATTTACACCCTGTTTGATACGAACGCAATCTCCTTGTTTGAACATATTATTTTAATTATTAATGGTTAATGCTTATTTGTTAATTTTTTTATAATTCTCGATTTTAAATTCTCAATTATAGCGCTCGCTCTGCTCGGTTCTAAACTTGATTACATTTAGCACAGATACCGGAAACCAACAATTGAAACTCCTGTGCATTAAATCCATTAGGAATATGAAGATCGGGAATTCCAACATGCTCCAAACAATAGGTTTTTAAACATTTTTCACAACGAAAATGCGCATGATTATCGTTGTGTTTGTGGTTTTGTTCATGACAGTCATCCTTACAAAGTGCATATTCAATAGTATCGGTATCATTAGCGATGCGGTGAATCAGGCCGTTTTCCTCAAATGACTTTAAAGTCCGGTAAAGCGTTACCCGATCAAACTTTGTAGATAATTTTTTTTCGATATACTGATGCGACAGCGCATATTCTGTCTCCAAAAAGAGTGTCAGAATCTCGCGGCGGATTTCCGTATTGCGGAGTTTAAATCGATTAAGTTTTTCGAGGACTGATTCCATTGCATTTATTTTCTGCAAAGATAAGAGAAAACAGCCACAAGATGCCTATTGTAAGAAAAGTTTAATTTTAGCTTATTGTTTGTTGAGTCCCCAATCGTAAGCTTTGTATTTTATTTTGGCTTTAGAATCGATTGAGATTTTGGCATATTTGTTCAAAAAGCTGATAACATTGCCAAAATCGCTGCTGTACCATTCAAATATTTTAGAAATCTCAATACTTTTTGAGGACAAGCTGTTGAATAGACTGTTGTTGATAAATTTTCTGCTCTGTTCTTCCAATTTAGCTTCGATATTTTCTTTTGTCCAGGCTTCATTTAGGAGCGGCGGACAGGAACTTGCGGCACAGACAACTGCAAAATGTATCCGAGGATCTTTGTAAGGGCTGATGAGCATTTCTTTTTCAATCCTGTCCAATGTATAGGAAATTCCGCCAATACTGATGCTTCTGCTTTTCCAAACATTACCCTTTTCCAGATCCAGAATACTGTTAATAGGATATTTTTCCAAAATCAGATCTATAGTAAAAGCATTGTAAAGATTGATCCAAAATGCCATTGATTCCAGTCTTGTCCAATTACTTGCCGGAGAATTCTCCGACAACAGTTTTAGGTATTTTTCAATGCTTTGTTTATCTTTTTTTAAGCCAACATAATTGACTTTACCATCAGTACTGACATAGGTTTTTAATAGTCGGTTCCAGTCCCGATGCAGATTAAGCCGCTCTTCTGCAGGTTGTTTGGTTATTTCGACAGAAGGTTTTTTTATCTCATTTTTTTCAATTTTAACATCTTCTGTTTTGGGCTTTGGAACTTCGTTTTGATTTTGCAAAACATCCTTTTTTACTTCAGGCTTAGTAGTTGACCCTATCTTTTTTTCAAACAGCTCCGGTAGTTTAGTCTCTGTCGAAAGCTCCTCTGAATTTAATACAGGAGGCTCATTTTTTATGCTGTCTGTTATGATTTTCTTATCCGGATTTTCTGCAATTTCTTGATCTCCCGAAGCACTATTTGCACAGGAAATCAGTAAAAATGTTGAGATTAAAAAAAATGCAGTTCGTAACATTAGGTAAATTTCTATTTGTACCAAAGCAAAATAGTATCCACAACCGGTTTCAATTGAGCCGGAAAATGACTTTGCTGTTCGGCCGGTTCACCTACGAAGACTAGTCCGTGATGAGGCGCATTGACAAATTCCTGATCATAAATTTTCAGCCACTTTTTAAGATATTCCTGCATGGATTTGAGGTTTTCAGCCATTTTTTTAACTTCAGGTTTTCCAAGTCGGGCCGACGAAAATATTCTATTTAATGGATTCTCTTCTACCCATTCAAACAAATGAACATTTAACCTGTAAAGGCCCTGTTCCGTCAAACTGCGGATCATCATGAGCAGTTCACGCTGATGCGCATTCATGTCGGGATAAATAGCCATAAACGATGCATTATATCCCTGCAATTGCAGACTTTTCCAACGCGCGGGCTGATGTTCAATGAGGCTATTGACCAACAACTCTCTCAATCTAAGCTGCTGCTGACAAATTCCATAACTGTCATGAAGCAGACGACTCAGATGCCGCAATTCCTGACTTGCATGTCTTCTCCTACGAATTGGGCTCAAGACTGCAGTATCAAAAAGCAGTGCAAATACCAACCCTCCGGAAAATGCAGCTAAATTGGTAAAAACGAAGTTAATATCCATGACAATATGGCAATAAACTGAAAACAAAATCTTTTACAAACCTTTCCTGAGCCGAGCTACGGGAATGCCTAATTGTTCGCGATATTTAGCCACTGTACGTCTTGCTATATTATATCCGCGACTGGTAAGAATGCTCATCAGCTTTTCGTCAGACATGGGTCTGCGTTTGTCTTCCCCACTTATAATTTCAGTCAGGATTTTTTTCACTTCTAAGGTAGAAACCTCTTCCCCACTATCGGTTTGTAAAGATTCGGAGAAAAACTCTTTCAATTTTTTGGTACCGAATTCCGTCTGAACATATTTGCTGTTGGCGACTCGAGATACTGTAGAAATATCCAAACCCGTAATTTCTGCAATATCTTTCAAAATCATAGGTCTCAATTTCTTCTCATCACCTGAAAGGAAAAATTCTTCCTGATAAGTCAGAATTGTGTACATGGTTTTGAACATAGTTTCCTGACGCTGTTTAATGGCATCAATAAACCATCGGGCAGCATCTATTTTCTGTTTTACAAAAAGTGCTGCTTCCTTTTGTTTTTTGTCCTTTCTGTTATTGCTGTAATTTTCAAGCATTTCTCTGTACTGCTCATTCACACGTAATTCCGGTGCATTTCTTGAGTTGAGTGTCAATTCGAGAACGCCATCTTTATTTTCTACAAAAAAATCGGGAATTGTATATTTTCTTGGAGCTGGCGCAAAAGCCGATCCCGGTTTTGGATTCAGCTTGAGAATCTCATCAGTCACCGCTTTCAAATCATCATTGAAAAGGGAAAGCTGACGCATAAGTTTGCTGTAGTGCTTTTTGGAAAACTCTTCAAAATAATCTTTGATAATGGTATGGGCCAATTTCAAAAAATACTTATCCTTTTTACTGTAATTTTCGGCAACATCCTGTGAATGTAACTTTCGCTCCAATTGAAGCTCCAGACATTCTTTCAGGTCCTGTGCACCAATACCGGGAGGGTCAAGTTTCTGTATTACTCCACGCAAAACACGTATGACATCCTCTTCAGTCACCCGAAGATTTTCTGTAAACATGAGATCATCAACAATAGAAATTGTTTCACGTCGCAAATAACCGTCTTCATCGATATTTCCAATGATTTGAATGGCAATAAGTTCATCTACTTTAGAGAGTTCCAGCATGCCCAATTGAGATTCCATATAATCGCTAAAAGAGTTTTCTACAGCAATTGGAATCGTCTTTTCCTCCTGATCTCCATTATAATTTCCTGCATCCAGTTTATAAGCAGAAGTATCGTCCCCTATATAATCCTCGAGATAATCATCGAGGTAACCATCCTCTTTTTCCGCATACTGATCTTCATAAGTTTCAAACTCACTAAAAATTTCTTCCAAGGGAAGATCGTCTGCCTCAGCATTGAATTCATCAAAAGGCTCGATTTCGGATTCAGGATCAAAATCATCAAAAGTTTCTTCACCTATTTCTGAATCCTCTTTTTCTTTTTTGCCGTCAGCTCCCAAAATATAGCTTTCCTCATCATATACCTCGTCTTTATCAGACTCCTTTTCATCATTTTCAGTCTCAGAGCTGAGCGATTCGTCCATTTCTAAAGCGGGATTACCTTCCAATTCTTCCTGAATACGCTGTTCCAACATATCTGTAGGAATCTGCAGAAGTTTCATAAGCTGAATCTGTTGAGGAGACAGCTTTTGTAGCATTTTTTGAGACAGTTGCTGCTTTTGCATATATTTTAACTTTTAATGTAAATTGCTAAATTTAAATATTAAAGCCTATTAAGATAGTACTTATCAGTTTTTATTAAATTTCTGATACGTTTCAAAAGATATAAAGTTACTATATTAAATTAAAAATACGATATTATTTTAAATTTGGTAAGATTTTTGATAAAGCTTGACATTTTCTTAACAAATTTCAGTTTGAAAGAGCTTTATTGGAAGGCGTTTATGATTGACTTTGTTTATTTTGTTTATATTGATATTTTATTGAAAATAATTTGCGACTGCATTCTAAAATAGCTAATTTTGGCCATCCTGAAGAAAAACGTTTTTTTTAAATAACGTCAAATAAAAACCTACTTGAATAAAATATTATGCATCAGTACATTTCTGAATTCTCAAAACATATCGGTCATCAGGTGACCATCAAAGGCTGGGTCATAAACATCAGAAGCAGCAAAACTAACTGTTTCTTTGACTTCCGTGACGGCTCCGGTTTTACACAATGTGTAGTTTCACTGGAAAAAGTGGGTGAGGCCGCTTTTGAAGAAGCTAAAAATCTGACGCTGGAAAGTTCCGTAGCTTTTACAGGAACTATTATACGCAATGAAAAAAACTTAGGCGGTTACGAAGTTTTGGTTGACAGCCTTCATGTCTATCATGTTGCAGATGGTTATCCCATTACAAAAGAGGATAAAGAAATGGGGGTTGACTTTCTGAGCGACAAGCGCCATCTTTGGTTGCGCAGCCGCCGTCAGTGGGCCATCATGCGCGTACGCAATGAATTGATCATGTCTATTCACGACTTTTTCCAGGGCGAAAATTTCGTTCAGATGGATGCACCGATTCTTACCGCTAATGCCTGTGAAGGAACTACAGACCTTTTTGCTACCGAATTTTTC
>JBIKQC010000319.1:0-5947 GCA_044349855.1 Saprospira sp. | reverse complement strand
GAAGGCAAAAAAGAAAAGCAGGATAGAATGATTCTGGCTATGCTCAAAAAAGGAAAACTCAGTCAAGTTGAAATTGCTGAAGTTGCCGATGTATCTTTGGCTTATGTGAATAATTTGGCTAAAACAATTGAATAAAGTCAACAATTATGTCACTCAACTTTTTAATTCTAAGAAAAGAACTTACACAGGCTTTTTCTTGCGTCCCTGAAATTTCTTTAATTTTTTAATAATTTCTCCCATAAGTATAAAAAGGGCAATCCAACTAATGGATTGCCCTCTCAAATATTTTTAGAAACTTCAGCAAATACTATTTGCCACCAAGTTTACCTTTGCTTTTAGCTTCTTCTTGTTTAGTACCTAATTTGCCTTCAGTTTTAGCATCTGTAGTGTTGCCGCCCAATTTGCCTGTAGTTTTAGCATCTGTAGTGTTACCACCCAATTTGCCGTCAGTTTTTGGATCTGTTTTACCGGTAGTTGTAGTAGTTGTCGTTGTTGTAGTTGTGTTCTGAGTACCGCCGCCACCAGTTGTTGGTTTAGTAGTTGTTGTTTTGCCGGTAGTAGAAGTTGTTTTTTTACCTTCAGCAGCTTCAGCAACTTCCTGGTCATATTTTTCTGCTGCTTTAGCTTCTGCAGTTTGCAAGCAGGTAGCCATTTGCTCTTTTAAAAACTGATTTTTGAGTTCATTATAAGCTTTGTCCATTTTTTCCTGTTCTGTAGGCTCTGCAAATGCAGTAAAGACAGCTGCAGAAGCAACAGCAAAAAAGAAAGCTCCGATAAATAAAAGATTCTTTTTCATGGTGATAGATTTTTAAATTTATTAATTATTTCTTTGAATTCTTAAATGCAACAAATTTGAATTTTGTTGTGGGACGCAAATAACTGTTTATTTGCCTTTTTTCTTAGTTTTGGCTTCTTCCTCAGCTTTGGCTTCTTCAGCTTTTACCGTTTTAATAGAATCATATTTTGTTTCAATAACTTTTTGACATTCAGCATCAGCCTGTTGTGTCAAAACTTCTTTGTCTTTTTCAAACTGATCTTTAGCTTCTTTAGCAATTTGTTCGTCAGATTTACCGCCTTTGCAGCTTACTAATGCAGAACCAATGATAAACATGGCCAAAGCACCTAATACTAACTTTTTCATAGTTGATTTTTTTGAATAGTTTATAATGAGCAGAATTCGAATCATTTTGTATGATGTTGAAAAGACAACTGTTATACAATTTATTCCAGTGCAAAAGTACAGATAATATTATATTTTCTTTATTATTATGCACCATTTTTTTAATGTACTTCAATACAACAATGGATCATAGCGAAAAATGTGCCAAAAAAAGCCCGATATCTGATAGATATCGGGCAAAAAAACTAAACCCTAAAACCCACGATTAAAAATATTCTGTTTGCACAGATTTTCATTCCATTGCTATTAAAAAACCTACGGAAATATTAACAGAAGTTTTGAAAGATAGTTTAATCTTCCACACCAAATTTATCTTTTAATAGATTTTTTAGGGCAAACATTTCATCCCTATATTGTGCAGCGCTCATGAAATCAGTATCTTTTGCTGCTTTTTTCATCAAACGTTTTGCTTCTTCTACTGCTTTCAACAGTTGTTCTTTCGACATATACTGAACGACAGGATCGGCGGCCACAGTTATTTTATTATCGTCATCTTCATAGACAACTTTACCGCCTTTGATTTCCAAAACAGAACTTTGTCTGATAATTTCTTCTCTCGATTTGAAAACTGTGGTTGGCGTTATTCCATTTTTAGCATTATATTCCAACTGAATACTTCTTCGGCGATTGGTCTCATCCATCATTTTCTGCATCGAAGGCGTTATTCTGTCGGCATACAAAATAACACGTCCATTGGAATTACGGGCGGCACGTCCTGCGGTTTGAGTAAGGGAACGCTCATTTCTCAAAAAACCCTCCTTGTCGGCATCCAAAATAGCTACCAAAGCAACTTCGGGTAAATCAAGCCCCTCCCGCAGCAGATTAATACCAATTAAAACATCAAATTCCCCCAAACGCAGGTCACGTAAGATTTCAACCCGTTCAAAAGTATCAATATCAGAATGTATATAACGGCATTTTACGCCCTGCCGACTCATAAATTTGGCCAATTCTTCAGACATTCGCTTGGTGATAGTAGTAACCAAGACTCTTTCGCCTCTTTTAACTGAATTGTCAATCTCTTCCAATAAATCATCCACCTGATTGAGGCTGGGACGAACAGAAATTACCGGGTCCAAAAGACCGGTAGGCCTAACGATCTGTTCCACCACAACACCGCCAGTTTTTTCCAATTCATAATCAGCAGGTGTAGCGCTTACGAACATCACCTGATTCATCAGTGTTTCAAACTCGGGAAAGTTCAAAGGCCGATTATCCATTGCAGAAGGCAGGCGGAAGCCATATTCAACAAGCGTAGTTTTACGGGCACGGTCGCCGCCGTACATACCTCTGAACTGAGGCAATGTTACATGGCTTTCATCAATAATCATCAGAAAGTCTTCAGGGAAATAATCTATAAGACAGAAAGGTCTTGCACCGGGTTTTCGCCCGTCAAAAAAACGGGAATAATTTTCAACACCTGAGCAATATCCCAACTGTCGCATCATCTCCAGGTCCATTTCTACCCGTTCCCGCAGTCGTTTGGCCTCAGTGTATTTGCCATCAGCCTCCATATATTTGAGATGTTCATGTAATTCATCCTCAATATTTCGGATGATTTCTTTCAGACGTTCTTTGGGTGCAATGTATAAATTTGCCGGAAATATTGAAACTGCATCCAATGCTTCGAGCGATTTGCCGCTTTCTGTTTCTATTCTGCTCAGTTCTTCAATCTCATCGCCAAAAAAACAAATGCGGATACTGTGATCGGTATAGGGCAGACAGATATCGACAGTATCTCCTTTAACACGGAAATTACCTCTTTCCATCAGTGTTTCTGTTCTGGAATACAAGGCATCCACCAGTTTATAAAGCAGGGAATTGCGACTGATGATTTGCCCGACTTTCAGTTGAACCACGCCATTTTTGTAGTCCTCCGGATTACCCATACCATAAATACAGGAGACAGAGGCTACGACAATAATATCTCTTTTTCCGGAAAGCAGCTGAGAGGTTGCACGCAGGCGCAATTTGTCAATCTCATCGTTTATGGCAAGGTCTTTTTCAATAAAAGTATCAGTTGAAACTACATAGGCCTCCGGCTGATAATAGTCATAGTAGGAGACAAAATACTCCACTGAATTTTCCGGAAAAAACTGTTTGAATTCCCCATAAAGCTGAGCAGTCAGTGTTTTGTTATGTGTCAGAATCAAAGTAGGACGCTGTGTTCTTTCAATCACATTGGCCATAGTGAAGGTCTTTCCTGAACCTGTAACACCCAACAGACATTGGAATTTATCGCCTCGGTAAAGTCCTTCACAAAGTTCTTCAATGGCCTTTGGCTGATCACCCATTGGGGAAAAGGAAGAATTGAGTATAAATTTTTTCATTTTTAAAGTACAAATATAGAATTTACCCAAAAAAGATATCAGGTGGATTTGTAGGCCCTATTAGCTAAAGCTATTATTTTTTGGGAAACAGTATAAACAGCACCCTTAGCAAAGGCTTCAAGTCAAAACTTCGTTAAATGTATCTATTTTGACTTGGTTATTTAAAATTATTTAATCGAAATTTCTAAGTTAACCAACAAAATCAATAATAGCTAATAATTCGAATCAAGGGTTAGATTTTTTAATTAATACATTCACAAAACCTTGTAAACAATCAAACAGGTCACCCCTATGGGGCTTTATTCCCATCTTATTCAATGATTGCTAAGAACATTTGACTCCTACGGAGCCATTTTTCGTTCCAGAGGAGCGACCTGTTCTTTGTACAAAATTCTCATGGAATATTTTCCCTATATTCCTTATTAATAATAAAATGCGTGCTTTGTTTAAGAAACAAACCCCGAAAGAGATAAGCTCAATCGGGATTTTTTAAAGACCATCTAAAAGATCTGACATAGAAATTTTTAACCCTGTAGCAATTTTCATCAAAGTTAAATAAGTGGGGTTTGTGCCTCCACTTTCCAAACGGCTCATGTGAGATTTTTCATATTCAATCAGGGCAGCAAGTTCTTGTTGTGATAGCCCCATTTCCATTCTGACGGATTTTATACGTGCACCTAATTTTTTCAGCTGTTCCTTATGCTCCATAACTTTTTGAAGATAAGGTTCAAGAATTTAGAAAAAATTAGGTTATCATATATGGTAACTATTAAGAATAATACTACTTTTGAGATGACAGAATAACTAACAATTTAAATCAAATGCCATGAAAAGATCTTATTATCTGACAATTTTCCTTTTGCTGACTTGTTTCACAAACCCTGTTTATTCTTTTGAGAGGGTTGAAAGGGCGATACCGATTGAAGTTTATCAAAGAGTGAATAATAATAAAAATGAACATTTGAAAAAATTCAATAAACACAGAATTGAAAAAAGTAATCAAAATAAAAAATTTGTATTCACCAAAAATAATGATGAAAATAATAAGCTATCAAATACATTTCTATACATTTCTACAACATTATCTTTGCTATCAATAATTGCTGCTTTTTTTAGTATAATTTTATGGGTGGTGTTGATATTATTTGCACTTTTGTTTCTCATTTTGGGTTTTGCGACAAGAAATAAAAACGTGAAACAAATTGAAAGTCAGAAAGGGTCTTACAAAGACGTAATTTATTTAAAAAATGGATCCGTTGTAAAAGGGATTATTATAGAACAAATTCCAAATGTATCACTGAAAATAGAGTCTAGTGACGGCAGTATTTTTGTCTATAAAATGGAAGAAGTAGAAAAAATTGGAAAAGAAAAATCCAAATAAGGTTAAAATATACACAACATAAAAAACCCCGAAGGAAACTAAATCCTTCGGGGTTTTCTTTTTAAACACGATATATATTCGATATTAAATTAGGACTTTACAGTAGTTTCTCGCATCTCACATCTCGCATCTCACTTCTCCTTTGTCATCTCCGGAAAAAGCCCTGTCAGCCCCTCTTCTGTTGCTGAGCAAATCCCCCTTTCTGTGATGAGACCGCTGACCAGTCGGGCAGGTGTAACATCGAAACCGTAGTTTGCAGCGGGGGTAGTTGGCGGACAGATTAATACCTTGTCAATCACTCCGGCGGAATTGAGTCCCTGAAAATATTTTACTTCGTCCTGATTTCTTTCTTCAATCGGAATTTCTTTCAGACCGTCATTGATGGTCCAGTCAATAGTAGTGGAGGGCAAAGCCACATAGAAAGGAACATTGTTGTCCTTGGCGGCAAGTGCTTTGAGGTAGGTGCCGATTTTGTTGGCCACATCGCCCTGACGGGTGGTGCGGTCGGTGCCTACCAAAACCAGATCTACCATACCATGCTGCATGAGGTGACCGCCCGTGTTGTCAACGATAAGTGTATGCGGCACTTTATGCTGTCCCAATTCCCAGGCAGTAAGGTTGGAACCCTGATTGCGTGGGCGGGTTTCATCTACCCAAACATGTATTTTAATGCCTTTTTCCATCGCCTGATAAATAGGCGAAGTAATTGTACCCCAACGGATACAGCCCATCATACCGGCATTGCAGTGCGTGAGGATATTGACTGTTTCTCCGCCCTTGCGTTTGCTGATTTCCTCAATGAGGGGAAGGCCGTGTACACCGATCATGCGGCAGATTTCAATATCTTCGGCCACGATATTATGGGCAGTTTCCAGTGCAATTATGGTTTTTTCTTCCTTGCCGTTGGCACTGTTGATAGCCTCCATCATACGGTCGATACAGACAAAAAGATTGACGGCTGTTGGGCGTGAACTGCGCAGGTATTCGGCAGCCTTGTCAATTTCGTGCTCGAGCAGAGCTTCTGAGGCATCGCGACAGGCCATCCAGAGTCCGTAG
>JBIKQC010000320.1:0-5947 GCA_044349855.1 Saprospira sp. | reverse complement strand
TCAGAAAAGCAGAAGCCTGACCGTAAATTGCCTTTGTATTTACTTTATTAATCAGGTAATAACCATCTAAAAACGATTGAATACCACCGGAGATTATAACCTGTTTGCAAAGCAAATTGTTCGCTTTATCGGCCAGGATTTTATTCACAAAATTCACCATCTCTCCAGCACTGTGCCCCACTGTTGTCAATGGTTTGTAGGTTTCGAGCAGTTGTTCATCGCTTCGCAGCAATTCCAACATGGCAAAACTTGTACCGCCTGCTGCAGCAAAATCCAATGCCTGTATCGGTAATTTCATAAGTGCTTTCAAACTTTCAGGACCCATTCCCTGCCCTACCTCTTTAACAATGATAGATAGATTTGGCTTAGCTTCAATCAGTCTATTCAGTGTAATCAAAGGAGAAACATAAAAACGGTCACCTTCGGGCTGTAACCATTCCTGCATAGGATTGATATGTACAATCAGTCCGTCGGCATGCAGTTTACCTATTAATCGGTCTACAAGATCTAATTTGTTCGTTTCAATCAACTTTTCAATCTGAGCTATCCCCAAATTGGCATACAATGGCAGATCATCCCCAATTACATTCCGCACATCGAAATCCTTCAAATAAGTATCTTCGGTTAGCAATGCCCGGCAACTGCCAAGGCCCATACCAAAGCCAAAATCCCTTGCAGCACGAGCCAGATTATGATTGATGGTATTAGCCCAAGCTGTACCTCCAGTCATACTCGACACCCAAAGCGGCGCGCGGAAGGACTTACCCAAAAAACTAAAATTTTCATCTTTATTATCAGGATGAGCTGCAAGCAAGGGTTCATAATAGAACCTTTCATCAAGACTCATCTGATGAACCTGTGATTGGAAAGCCAGCGCAATGTGATCCTGCTTGCGCGATGCTGCCGTCTTGTCGTCGTCGGTAAACACTTTCCTGTCCTCGGTTTTTGAGATTAAAATTTCTTCGATATTGTTATTTGGCAATTGCATTAGGGTACAAAGTTAGTTAAATTTTATATCACTGAAAAGTTTTTCAATATTTGCCTGTATTCTTATTGCTTTTTGTTAGTTCAATAACAGACAAATTTATTTTTTGTTTGATGTTTTTTATGAAATATAATAAAATAATTAAACAAAATTTTAACTTCATGTTTTTCTTAAGTTCAAAAAGGAAATCAATTCAGTTCACAATGTTTTTTATGAATTCTTCCTGAAAAACCGAAATGTATTGATCAAATTAATTTCGAAAAAAGCATTTTATTCCTTAGTTTTGAGAATAAATATTTGGAAATTCAAAATATTAATCTGAAATATACATGAAAAAACTTCTATTATTGGCCTGTATTCTTTCTCTGACGAGGATTGCAAGCGCACAAACCCTCAGTCCCGAGGTCATTGGCAGCAGTGGCGGGCATTACATCAGCGGAAACAGTCAGCTGAGCTGGACAGTTGGGGAAGCGGTCATCAACACCCACAGCACCGGAAATATTAAACTCACACAGGGTTTTCATCAGCCTTACAATAATGTAAGTGCCGTAGATAATCTTTCTTCAGGAGCTATCTATGTCATTGTTTTTCCGAATCCTACTGCTGATTTGATTGCTTTACAGCTCAGCAGCTTCGGCAATTACAGCATTCAAATATTTGATATTCTGGGAAGAAATCTGGAGAACAAAAAGGTTGAAAACAGCAACCTGATTGAGTTCAACCTTTCCGAGTATGCTGCCGGCAATTATCTGATGCGCATCTGCAGTGAAGACAATGCCCTCATCCAAACCTTAGAAATTCAAAAAATTCGATAAACAATGAGAAATACATTATATACACTTCTGTTCTTCCTTTTTACAACAGGACTTTATGCGCAAGCTCCTCAGGCATTCAAATATCAGGCCGTAGCAAGAGATAACTCCGGACAGGTCATTGCCAATCAGAGCATCGGTTTCAGAATTTCCATTCTGCAAAACAGTCCCACAGGTACTGCAGTATATGCCGAGGCACACAATATTGCTTCCAATAACCTGGGGCTGGTAAATCTTGACATTGGCGCAGGTACCGGCATTGCAGGCATGTTCAGCAATATCATATGGGGAAGCGGCACCTATTATATTAAGGTGGAAATGGACGCAGCAGGCGGCACCAATTATCTGCTCATGGGCACTTCACAATTGCTCAGCGTTCCTTATGCATTGAATGCCTTAACAGCAACGAATGTTCTGAACGATAATGATGCTCAAAATTTGAGCCTGAGCGGCAATACCTTGAGTATTTCAAACGGAAATTCTGTCACGCTGCCCGGAGGAGGAACGGCCTATACAGCCGGATCAGGTGTTAATATTGTCGGAAACGTAATAAGCAACACTGCGCCCGATCAGGTAGTTTCATTGACCGGAGCCGGATCTTCGACAGTTACAGGTACTTATCCAAACTTTACCATCAGTTCTTTTGGAACAAATTATACTGCCGGCAGCGGCATCAGTCTGGTAGGAACGATTATCAGCAACTCAGCTCCAGATCAGGTAGTTACCTTAAGCGGTAACGGTTCTACCACAGTGACAGGTACTTATCCGAACTTTACCATCAGTTCTGTAGACAACGTTAACGATGCGGATGCCAATCCGACAAACGAAATCCAGTCACTGACTTTGGTTGGAAATACACTGAGCCTTTCGGGCAGCAATTCGGTAACTTTGAGTACAGGCGGCGGCAGTCTCGACCAGGCTTATGATTTTGGCGGAGCAGGAGCCGGGAAAACCATCACAGTTGATAATGGTCCTGTCACCCTCAATGTAAGCGGTGTAAGCGCTATCGGACTTCGTTCAGACCTGAGCAATACAGGTACAGCCATCATTGCAAGCAGTAATACTGCTGGCAATACTTTTTCAGCAATTCAGGCTTCCACAAACAGTACTTCCAATCAGGCTTCTGCAATTATTGGCAACAGCAGCGGTACTGCTTGGGGCGTTTCCGGACAGGTACAGAGTACAGGCTTGGCTCAGGCTGCAGTATATGGAAGCAATTTAAGAACTGCCGGAGGACATGGTGTATTGGGAATCGGCTTTAACGGTTCAGTGGGTCAGACCAATTACAGCACAGGATATGGCGTTTACGCCGAAAACTTTGATGCTGTTGCACCATTGGGTAACGGTGTTGGCGCAGCAGGTAAAGGATATTACGGAATTGTTGGTGAAGACCGCTATTTGGGCGGACAGCCCGGCGCTTATGGGGTATTGTCAAACGGCAATTTGGGTGCAACCGGTACCAAAACATTCATAATTGACCACCCTAAAGATCCGGCCAATAAAGTATTGCGCCATTTTTCAGTAGAATCCAATGAGGTATTGAACATCTATCGCGGCAATAGTGCCTTTGACGCAAACGGCGAAACTGTAGTGGAACTGCCTGAATATTTTTCTGACATCAACCGCAATCCTACTTATCAATTGACGCCAATAGGCGGTCCCGGTCAACTCTATATCAAAAAGAAAATCGAGGGCAACCGTTTTGTAATAGCCGGCGGTCAGCCAGGTATGGAAGTTTCCTGGCAGGTTACTGCAGAAAGAAACGATGCTTATATGCAGCAAAATCCGCATCAGCGCGAGGTAGAAATGGATAAAAGAGCAGGACAGCAGGGCAAATATTTCATGCCGCAGCTTTACGGACAACCTGCACAAAAAGGGATGTTTTACAATGATGTGAAAGTGGAACAGAAGGAATTAAACCTGCAGAAATAATTTATTGAATTAAAAAAATAAAAGTTTCTAAGCTTAACAATTTAAAATCCCGACCTGCCCTGTGCGTGTCGGGATTTTTAATGCCCCAAATCGTTTCCCTAAAAAGGACTAATCCAATGTGCATTATTATATGTACTATTGTTATATTTAGATCTAAAATCAATAAAATGAAAGATAAATCTGCTCAATCACGCGACAGAATGCTTGCCCTTTACGATGCTGCCCCCTATCCGGAGGTACTGCAAAGCAGCCTGCCGCAAACGACAGCGCTGCTTAGTCATTGGATTAATGCGGTCAGCGCTTATGGAACGCCCGCACTAAGTAACAGCAGTAAAATACTGGTGGCGGGTTGCGGAAGCGGAGCTGAAGTATTTATGTTGGCTAACTTATTTCCGGAGGCGAAAGTTGTCGGTATTGACTTCAGTGAGCGATCAATTGCCAAAGCAAAGGAATTGGCATTAACTTCAACCCTAAGCAATATCCGTTTTGAAGTGGCCGATCTGATGAGTGCAGATTGTAAAAGCTACGATTCTATGGATTTCATACTCTGCCATGGAGTTGCAGATTATGTATCTGATCCGGGAATACTTATGCAGACATTGGCCGGTTGCCTGAGTGAAGAAGGTGTAATTTATATGACCGCAAACAGTCCTTATCATCCGGCGGGACGAATACGGGATGCATTTTCAGCTTTAGGAATTCCACCCGAAGCATTTACAGACAGCCCCGATCAGCGGTTACTTTTGCAGCTCATCACCCAACTTATGGGTACAGATGCTAAGTTACTTGGCTTGGGTACTGCTCCAAAGGCTTATTTGGATGTGGATATTTTTCCGCCAATTGCCCATCATGATTCAATGGAGACTTGGTGTAGACATGCGGAAGAAGCCGGATTATATTTTTCCGGATCTATGGACGCTCCAATCGGACTTTTACAGCTATCCGATGAACAATTACCGATGCTTTATAAGTTGGGAAAGGCCGAACTCTCTCAATGGTTGGCCAATATTTACCAAAGGCCGGGCATGCAGCTTTTATTCAGCAGAAAGAATCTGAATGAGCCAAATTTTGAACTGCCTGCACTTTGGGATTGGCATCCAAGACTTGATGCCTGCTTGGGTTTGCTGCCTGAATTGGATGAAGATCCGAATCAACTTCGAAGTCTGACACTTCGGTTTCAGGGGCTTCCCGATTTTGTCATCAACAGCACTGCCTATGATTTGGAGATTCTAAGGAGATGCGAGGGCAAACTCAGTCTTGGGCAAATCAGAAAATCATTAGCTGTTGATGGGAATACAGACAGTTTAGTTGCCTGTTTATATCGGGCATATCATTATGGATTACTGTCAGATTAGGCCTCTGATTAAAATCAATGCTTCTTAATTAGCTGTATAAAAAAAGGCAACCCGATGGGTTGCCTTTTTTGGGGGATCTGCTAATATTCATCTTCAGGGAAGAAGAAGTCACCTTTTGTAGGATAGTCATTCCAAATGTCTTCAATTCCTTCAAAAAGATCTTCTTCATCATCAAGGCCTTGAAGGTTTTCGATTACTTCAATCGGTGCACCCGAACGGATAGCATAATCAATTAATTCATCCCGGGTAGCAGGCCACGGTGCATCTTGCAAATAAGAGGCGAGTTCCAAAGTCCAATACATAACCGATTTATATTTTTATAGGTTGAAAAATAATAAATTACTCAGCAGCCAATGGGCTAAAAAGCGTGCGAATGTAAACTATTGCACTTGAATCTCAAAACGAATCGTTAGGAAAAAAGTTCAATATTATTGATTTTTTTTTAAAGTTTCTTTTTTTTGAATAATTCCCAGATAACAATTCCCATACTAACCGAGATATTTAGTGAATGTTTAGTGCCAAATTGAGGGATTTCAATACAACCGTTAACCAACTCCATCACTTCATCCGATACGCCATCCACTTCATTTCCAAAAACGATACAAAGGGGAGCTTCCGGCCAAATAAAATCCTGAAGCCAAGTACTGTCTTGAACCTGTTCAACTGCCCATACCTGATAACCCTGATTCAGAAAATGCTTAATAGCATCACAAGTATCCTCAAAATATCTCCAATCAACCGATTGGTCTGCACCCAAAGCAGTTTTTAGAATTTCGCGATGTGGCGGTTGAGCAGTAATACCGCAGAGAATTACAGATTCCAAAGCAAAAGCATCGGCTGTACGGAAGGCAGAACCTACATTC
>JBIKQC010000318.1:0-5953 GCA_044349855.1 Saprospira sp. | reverse complement strand
AAAACCAAGATAACGCGGCTGATCCTTGAGCGGCATGCCAAATCCGGCATAATCATATTTTCCGATACCGCCGAACCATTCGGCATGCATTGCGCCTACCTGCAAATCGCTTGTGATAGAGGTTAGTCCAGCAGGATTCCAAAAACTGCTTGTTGCATCGCTAACATTTGCCACCATTGCACCGCCCATCCCCTGAGCTCTTGCCCCTAGTCCAATTGATAAAAATTCATTACTGTACTTCTGCGCGGAGAGACCAATGCAGAGGAAAGTAAAAACTGCTGTTAAAAATTTATATCGCATGCTGTTGTGGTAGGTTTAGAAATTCTAAGGACTGCAAAAGTGCCTCACTCCGTACTTAATCTCAACAAAACTTTGTTTCTTAAGTTGTAATTATTTTGAAGGCAGTCAAGAACAAAAATAATAAAAAAACGCAAAAAATAACAGACTGAAGTTGATTTATATATTATAATCGAAAAAAAGCATAAAAGGGTTGATGAAAAAAGTATTATTTTTTGTGACATTCCTTATATTCGCGGCAAACTAAAACTTTGTAACGATAAATGCTATCAATAGAAGAGCTTCGCAGAAATTACAACAGCTATGCTGCTGCAAATGACTTTAGCGGTCAAAATCCCCAGGAGCTGTATCAGCCTTTGGATTATATTTTGGCACTTGGCGGAAAACAGATGCGTCCCTTACTTTTGTTGATGGCTGCTGCGCTTTTTGAGGAAAAATCTGTTGAAAAAGCTATGCCTGCAGCCTACGCAGTAGAATTGTTTCATAATTTTTCACTCATACACGATGATATTATGGACGAAGCGGCTGTCAGACGCGGAAAACCTACTGTTCATATAAAGTTTGGCAACAGCACTGCTATTCTTTCCGGAGATGTGATGTTGGTTAAAGCCTATCAGTTTTTGACGGAAACGGCAACTGACAAATTGCCGGTGCTGATACGTATTTTTAATGAAACTGCAATCGGTGTCTGTGAAGGGCAGCAGATGGACATGAATTTTGAATCATTGTCAACTGTTAAGTTGGAGGAATATATCAGAATGATCGAACTAAAAACTTCTATTCTCCTGCATGGTGCAATGAAAATGGGGGCGATCATTGCCGGTGCATCCGATAATGATGCAGAATATACTGCAGAATTTGGCAGAACTATGGGGATTGCTTTTCAGCTGCAGGATGATTTTCTCGACAGTTTTGGAGATGAAGCAACCTTTGGAAAACGTATCGGTGGAGATATTGTACAGAATAAAAAAACCTTTCTGTTCCTAAAAGCAATGGAATTGGGTAATGATGTTGAAAAAGAAATACTGACGTATTGGTACACAACAGCTGTAAATGCAACACAGGAAGAAGAAAAAATTGTAGCAGTTAAAAGTATTTTTTTTAGTTCAGGAGCTGTTAAAGCCATAGAATCTGAAATTGAGAAATATAGACTGATGGCAGAAGCGGCAATGAATAAAGTATCGGCAACGGAAAAGAAAAAATCTTCCATGTTGGCTTTTTTAAACTATATCATGCAAAGAAAGAATTAAGACTGTATTTGAGAATTTGTTTTCCTTAGTTTATTGTGCCGACTAAAAAAGCACTTCGGAGGATTGATTATAAGATTTTTTGAGCATAATGGCCTGACCTAATAAAAGACCTGACTATGTTACGATTCACAATGCTATTGATAGCAATTGGAACATTACCCCTACAACTTTGGGCAGAAGATTCCGGTTCAGATAAACTGCATGTTAACAATGCAGCAGGTGAGTTGATTGTACTTGACAATGAAAAAGCAAAACTTTATATTGAACGTTTTGTTCATATTGCAATCTCAGAAATGGACCGCAGCGGGATTCCTGCGAGCATTAAAATGGCGCAGGGAATTTTGGAGTCAGGTTCGGGAATGAGCTCCCTGGCGCAACAGGCACATAATCATTTTGGGATAAAATGCGGAAGCAGTTGGACCGGTAAAACTTTGTATTATTGGGACGATGATGTCGTAAAATCCTGTTTCAGAGTCTTTGAGAAAGATGAAGATTCTTATATTGCACATACAGATTTTATCTCCAATCCTAATAAATTGTCCCGATACGGATTTTTATTCAGTTTGGAAAAAACCGATTACAAAGGCTGGGCAAACGGCTTGCAGAAAGCTGGCTATGCAACTTCACAAACATACGCAAGATCATTGATTTCTATCATTGAACGTTATCAATTGTATAAATTGGATCATTTGACTTTCAAGAGTCAGGATGTAGCAGCAGGGGAGTTGGACAGTATTTTTAATCTGACTCAAATTTTGCCTCTTCCTTTAGATACAATGGTGGATGAGCCGCATTTTGTGATGATTCCTGATCCTTTCGGCAACATAAAGGATACCATTAAAATGACACTGACAAAAACAAGTTTCACGGAAAATGGCTTGTTGACGGTATATGTACAACCCGATGAGGATTTGAAAGCAATTTCCAAACGTATGAAAATCAGTGAAAAGAAATTAATAAAGTATAATGAAATTCCAAAGGGTTATAAATTGAAAACCGGACAGTATATTTATTTGGAAGAAAAGAAAAAGAGTTACAGCGGAAAAGATATTTACCATATAGTCAGAGAAGGGCAGGAAATGTACGATATTGCACAGCATTTCGGCTTCAAAAAGAACGAACTTTTAAAATTGAATAAAGTATATAAAAACAATAAGCCGCAAGCAGGTACAAAAATTAGACTGATAAATCTAAACGAGGCTGAGCTCAGTTCAAAAAAATGCCAATTTTGTCAATAATTTCAAATTTGTAATTCATCATAAAATCTTAACAATAAAATGGACACCAGTTACATGACGATTGACAGCTCCGAGGATATCAAGATGATTCGCGAGAGTGCACGTAATTTTGCTGAAAAATATATCCGCCCTTACCTGATGGAATGGGACGAAACTCAGTATTTTCCCCGCGAAGTTTTTCGCAAAATGGGAGAACAGGGCTTCATGGGTGTTGTAATTCCTGAAGAATACGGTGGAACCGGTCTGAACTATCAGGCTTATATAACAATTATCGAAGAAATCTCAAAGGTCTGCGGATCTATCGGGCTTTCTTTGGCAGCTCACAATTCATTGGGTACCAATCATATTTATATGTTTGGCAATGAAGAGCAAAAACAAAAATATCTGCCAAAATTGGCAAGCGGTGAAAATCTCGCATTCTGGGGTCTGACAGAAGCAAACACAGGCAGTGACGCTATGCGTATGCAATGTGTTGCGCAAAAGGACGGCGATTACTACGTTATTAATGGTACTAAAAACTGGATTACTCACGGGATCAGCGGCGATACCGGAGTTGTATTGATTCGTACAGGTGATTTGGGCGACAGTCACGGCATTTCAGCATTCATTATCGAGCGCAGTTTTGAAGGCTTTGGCGCCGGCAAAAAGGAAAACAAATTGGGCATGCGTGCTTCTGAAACGGCTGAGTTGGTTTTCAACAACTGCCGCATACACAAAAGTCAATTGCTCGGTAAAGAAGGCGAAGGTTTCATTCAGGCTATGAAAATTCTGGACGGTGGCCGTATCTCCATTGCTTCCCTCTCATTGGGAATTGCAAAAGGTGCTTACGAAGCTTCACTGCGTTATTCAAAACAAAGAGAACAGTTCGGTCAGCCAATATCCAATTTCCAGGCAATTGCCTTCAAATTGGCTGATATGGCAACTGAAATTGAAGCTGCAGAATTGCTTACACGCAAAGCCGGCGCCCTGAAAGATGCACACCTGCCAATGACTAAAATTTCGGCAATGGCCAAATACTATGCTTCTGAAGTATGTGTGCGCGCTGCTACCGAAAGTATCCAAATCCACGGCGGTTACGGTTATACCAAGGATTTTCCGGTGGAAAAATTCTTCCGCGATTCAAAACTTTGTACTATCGGTGAAGGAACTTCCGAGATTCAGAAAATGGTTATTTCCCGTGCAGTGTTGAAAGAGAGTTAGAATAATATTTTAGAATTCAAGGTTTGGTTATTAACCTTTTCCTGCAATTTTATTTAAAAGTCAATAATGAAATCTGCTCTTGATAATCAGGGGCAGATTTTTAATTTTCGAATAAAAAACAAACGTCATACACATGAAACCCGACTGGATCAAAGAGCTCGAGGCCGCTGCCGATAAATTTTGGAAAGAAGAATATCCCAAAAAAAGTTTTGAGCAGAAAAGTGATTATTGGAAAAAAACATTGGAAAAAGGCATGAACGAACAGGAAAAAATGGGATTGCCTGCTTTCGGAATATTTAATAAAGCCTGGTATGTTTCCGTGAAAGAACAAGAGCCGGAAATTGACAAAATGCTCAATTATCTTTTTGAAAAAGATTGGAAAACTAAGGACAGCGCAGCTTTTTGGACCCGAACAGCAGTTGAAGAAAATTCGGATGAAGATACGCTTTAAAGTTTAGCCCAAAAAAAATACAAATGGCCACACGAAATTATTTTTCAATAGCAGAGGCACTGCAGAATCCAACTTATGCAAGAGAATTGGTTGTTTTTCTCTATAGAGAAGGGGAGTCAGATCTGATGCACCGAATTAAAGAATTGGAAAATCTTACTTCACTTACCCTATTGGATAACGAAGCATATACCGAAATTTCCGAGTCGGTTTATTCTTTACAAAAACTCGAAAATTTTCGTTTGAGAGGCTTGGGTGTAAAGGCTATTTCGGAATCATTTGGACAACTCAAATTATTGAGACATATCCATATTGAAAATTGCCCAATTGTAATGCTCCCTAAGAGTATAGGCAATTGTGTAAACTTAAAAAGTATTTCAATTGAAAAAACAAATTTGGAATCATTGCCGGACGAAATCTGTAATTTAAAAAATATAAAATCGCTCGATATAGAATTTTCAAAACTCGTTAGATTGCCTGAAAATATTGGAGCATTGGATAAACTCACAAAGCTTTCCATTGAAAACGGCAAGTTGAATGAGTTACCTGAAAGTTTAGAAAAATTGCAGCTTTTGGAGACTCTTTCGCTCTCAAAAAATGAATTTATAGATTTTCCGACAGTTATTTGCCGACTAATAGGACTTCGGGATCTATATCTGAACGACAACCAACTTTCTACCTTGCCCGAATCATTTTCTAAACTGACTTTTTTAAGATTTCTGCGTTTGGATAGTAATAGTTTTGAACAATTTCCGGAACAGCTCTGCAGTATAACTCAATTACAGTATCTCTATCTTTATGATAATAAATTAGCAGACCTGCCTCAAAGTATTGTCAATCTTGATAAATTGACAGCACTTCATATTTATGGAAACCCTTTTCCTTATTTCCCTTTTGCCATTTTCGACTGGTTTAGCAAGGTTAAGTTGAAAGATTATGCCTTCAAAATTGATACAGCAGTTAATAATAATAATGAAATATTGGATTTGTTAAAAAATGCAACCTTCCAGAAAAGCGACAGGCAAACAAAGGTTGATTTTTTTAATATTTATACCGGAAATCCCGCAGCTAAAGAAATTCCACTAAACAGACTGCTTTTGGCACTAAACAGTGCTGCTACACGCATAGCAGATCTGACTTTGGGCCTATTGACTGAAAATTACAGCAGGCCATTAAAATCGGGCGATAAAGTATTTCTGATGGGTAAAACTGCCTTAAATTTGGAAACTGTAAAAGAACAGGCCGCTGCCTGCGACATTCAAATTCAGGAAAAGCTGACTGGAGATGCTACACACTTACTGATCAGTGCAAGGGCAAATAAAATACCAAAGTCAATGCCTGAAAAGCCAGATTGGCAGTGGATAAACGAAGGGCAATTGACCCATTTTTTCGATGCAGTAAATCCTTCCTATTTGGTAGAATCTGCTGAAACAGATGCTCAGAAAGTCTCCGATATGATCATGACCCTTGATGAAGACAACATGTCTTTGGCGGTCAGTTTGGTAGAAGGTGGTGGACTT
>JBIKQC010000317.1:0-5956 GCA_044349855.1 Saprospira sp. | reverse complement strand
GGATGAATGGATTTATTTCTTAAAAAACAGTGAAGTTAAAGATGGCTTCAGAGCAAAAGGATTAAAAGAAGCCGGTGAAGTATTGGATATAATGCGCCTGCCTGAAGATGATCAATACGGTTACAATCGCTATTTGGACAGTTTGCATTTGAAGGCGAGTGAAATTTTTTCTATGCAAACGGAGGCTGAGTTTAGGATTCGCGAAGACATTGCTAAAAAATGCATCATTAAAGGTTACGACAATCGAACTATTATTGACTTGACAGGACTCTCCGAAGCACAAATAGATGCTTTGAGGAATTAGCTAAAAAATTAACAAACATAGGATTAAAAATTAACAACATTCGCTGTGTATTTCTCCGGTTCACCACCAAAAGCTTGAGAAACAAATATGAATACAATTGAAAAAATAATTGCAGGCATCACATCAGGTGACAGCCAAAATGTTTGGTTCGCTTCCTGTGAAATTATTTCATTAGGGCAAGATTCCGAGAAAGACAAACCTTTGATCAGGTACCTTTCAACTATTAAAAAGAAAAAACAAAAGGAGTTGAGATGTGTGGTTTATTTGCCCCAAATCAAAGATTTGTAAATTTTGCTATCAGAACAATTGAATTCCATAGAGACAGCATAGCCTGTCCATGTAAACACTAAGACCCATATGATGTATTCACAAATAGGCCAAATTTTATTTTATTTTTTCATAAAAAACAATACATCTCTCAGTTCATTAATTTAAATTAAAAAAAATGTTTATCTTTCTTCAGTTTATTTAAATTGATTTTAAAAACTAAGCTAATCCGGCTTTCTATCGTAACTACAAATATGTTCGATTCTAAAAATGTAAATTTAGAAATCTTAAGAAAGAGAGCTTACAATCTGAGGTGGGCAACAGTACCCTCGGATGTTATTCCACTTACTGCTGCAGATCCCGATTTTCCTTGTGCATCTGAAATTGTCGATGCAATCGGTGAATATTGTAAAAGTGGCTATTTTTCATATTCTCCTGCCGAAGGGATTTATGAATTTAAAGAATCTTTGCATAATTTTTTCCTCAATAAAAGAAGCTTCAACGTAGCAACTGATCAAATACTGCCAGTTGACAGCGCCGCATTCGGAATACATCTGGTATGCAAAACAATACTTCGACCCGGTGATGAGGCTATCATTTTTGATCCGGTTGATTTTCTATTCCAATTTTCCATTGAAGATGTCGGGGCAATTCCAGTTCGATATTCAATACCTCCCGGAAAAGATTTGGTTGATTTTAATGAATTAGAATCAATTATTTCGAAAAAGACAAAACTAATCTGCCTGTGCAATCCCCTCAATCCCACAGGAAAGGTTTTTAAAACAGAGGAATTGATTACATTGGCTCATATTGCAAAAAAATACAACCTGATAATTCTTTCTGATGAAATTTGGAGTGATATTGTTTTCAGTCCACACATCTATCGCAGTATTGCAAGTCTTTCCGATGAAATCTCTCAATCTGTTATTACTGTAACCGGTTTCAGTAAATCTTACGGTTTGGCGGGTCTAAGAATTGGGGCAGTTGCAACTGCAAATACAGCATTATTTCGAAAGCTCTTAGATTTTTCATTGCATCATTTTACCATTCATGGCGCAAACTCAATTGCTCAAATTGCGGGAATAGCAGCGTTGAATAAATCTCAATATTGGCTAAATGGCTTTTTGTCACACTTATCCACTGTGCGAAATTTATTATCCAATCGCATAAATTCCATGAAAGGGTTGTCCACAATTGCTCCCGAGGGTTGTTATGTCTGCTTTGTAAATATTACAGAAACGGGAATGACCTCAGAGGCATTTCAGCAAAAATTGTTAAAGGAAGCAAAAGTTGCCGTTGTACCCGGACTGAGCAGATGGTTTGGACCAGGGGCCGAGGGGTATATCAGGATTAGTTTTGCAACATCTGAAGAAATTTTAAACGAAGCATTAAATAGGATTGAGAATATTTTATGAAAGTAATTATTATGGGAGGAGGAATAGCAGGGCTTTCCCAAGGCATTTTTTTAAAAGCAAATGGTTATGATGTAGTTGTATATGAGAGAACTCTTAAAACAGAAAGTCGGGGACATGCATTTCTCATCAATGAGCATTCTATTGAGCTGCTGAAAAGTTACATCAAAACAGACATAAAAACAGACATAAAATTAACTCCGCAAAAAGTTGATTTGTTCAGTTTCAATTTACCTGATAAACAAGAGTTGATAAATATAAAACTTAAAGGATGGTATTGTCTCAAAAGAATTGACCTTATCTCATCACTAAGTGAATTTTACGATTCGTCAAACCTTATCTACGGGAAATCCTTTTCTCATTTTCTTTATAAAAACGGGCAGGTTGAAAAAGTTGTCTTTCAGGACGGAACTTCAGCAACAGCAGATATTTTTATAGGTGCAGATGGCAGCAATTCCAAAACAAGAGCCGCTCTCTTTGGCAAAACTGAATTTACAGCGGTAGAAGTGAAAGAAGTTGTTGGCTATACAAAATTTAAAATCAATTCAGAATCAAAAATTTTTACGAAATATCAGAGTAGAGAGAAAGGTCTGTCTTTTGGTTATATTCCTGTAAATGATGATGAAATTGTATGGTTTATACAGTACGATGTCCGATTTGAAGAGCATTCTGAAATTAACAACCCTGAAAATTTAAAATTATTCTGCCATAACTTGCTGAAAGATTTCCCTGAAGTTGTTCATCAGATATTAAATTCCAACAATTTTTCAAATACTTACATTTGGAATACCTGTGATTTTGATCTTTTACCTTCCTTTCACAAAGACAATGTTGTACTTATAGGTGATGCCGCCCATTTAGCCCTGCCGTTTACAAGTGCCGGTACGAGCAATGCAATAAACGATGCGGAAAAACTGACAGAAGTATTGCTCAATTCAAACAATTTAGAGGAAGCTTTTTCGAGATACTATTCACTTCGAAGTCCCATAGTTAAGAATCATACCCAACTGGGTAGAGTCTTGAAAAATAGGTTTTTGAATCCTGAAAAAGATAATGAAAAAGAAATAAATATTCCTTTGATTCCTGATGATGAAAATTTAAATAATAATAACAAAAAGAAACTCAACATTGCTTATTTCACTGACCCTATCTGTTCTACCTGTTGGATATTTCAACCAGTCATCAGAAAGTTAATACTTGAGTATAAAGACAGTATTTCTTTTTCATACCACATGGGGGGACTGTTACACAGTTGGGAAAAATATAGCAGCAGCAAGATAAATTCTCCAAAAGATGCTGCTGAACTATGGGATGAACTTTCAAAAAAACATAAGGTCCCTATGGATGGTGATGTATGGATTGAAGACCCCCTCGATTCATCCCTACCGCCTTCTCTAGCATTTAAAGCAGCTCAGATTCAAGACTATGACAAAGCATTATCCTTTTTAAGAATACTGCGGGAAATGCTTTTTATTGAAAAAAAGAATATCAGTAAATGGGAGGTTATCGAAAAGGCGGCCCTTGAAAGTGGCCTGGATCCTTCTCTACTCCTTAATGAAATAATCCAAAGCGGAAGAAAATTATTAGATGACGATTTAAAAATTGCCGAAGTACTTGAAATTAAAACTTTTCCAACCCTAATTTTTTTGAAAGACGGTGAAATAATTCACAAATCCATTGGTTACAAGCCCTACGAGGAAATTGAAGAAATAATCAGGAAGCTAATTCCAGAAACAAAAAAATCTAAAATTGTTATGCCGCCTGAAAGTCTATTCAAACTCTATAATTTACTAACAACCGATGAATTTTGCTTTTTATTGAGCATTGAAAATGCAGTAGGAGAAAAAATGTTAGCTGAATTAAATTCAAAGGACATTATTGAAAATATAATTGTTAAAAATTCAAGTTTTTGGAAATTAAAATTAAATACGCTGCAATAACCTGGAATATGTTGCTTTAACATGACTGGAGAGAGCTTTAATTGTGCTAAGAACTTACAATTGGCTGTCCAAATGGACGGCCCCTTTTTTATTTATTAGTACACCATCGATACTTAAAGCGTTTATCAAAATTCTCAAAAATTATTTTTGGAAGTATTTATTTTTACTTCATCTTCCCTGCTAAAATTGCCCTTGCAATCTCTTTTACCTGTAATGGAAAATCTTTTTCAATGATCCAACGAAGTACATTTGTATGTTCAAAAGCAGGCTGACCCTTCTGATTGCCGAAATTAAAAATAATAATTCCGTTTTCATTGCGGACAAATCGGCCGGTCAGGTCTACCCTATTGTTTTTGCCATTGATAAAATTATGAATGGAGGAAAGAAAGACTTCAGAAAATAAAAACTGTAGAACATTTTCAAAATAAATGCGTATCTTAGTGTAACAGTTTAATCATAATGACTATGCATAATGTAAAAATACAATATGTCACTGATGAAGATGGCAACAAAAAAGCAGTGATGATTCCAATAGAAGAATGGAAGAAAGTTGAAAAGCAATTTTTAGAACTTATTGAATGTGCGGCATTTGATAGTGATATCAAAGCTGCATTTAAGGAGGTGGGAGAAATGATAAAGGGCAACAAAAAAGGACAGACACTTAAAGATTTTTTGGATGAATGTTAAAATTATCACCACAGATATTTTTGTTCGCGATGCCAAGAGGTTGATTAAAAAATATCATTCACTAAAAAATGAGTTGGTTGCATTTGAAGAAAGCCTTTCTGAAAACCCAACACAGGGAACACTTATTACTGAAAACGTTTATAAAATTCGACTCGCTGTAAAAAGCAAGGGAAAAGGAAAAAGCGGTGGTTTAAGAATAATAACATTCCTTCATTTGTTAAAAGAGGAGGATGGCCAAATTCAAGCCTATCTTCTTTCTATCTATGACAAATCAGAATTTGAAAATCTTCCAGATCATCAGATTCAGAAAATGGTAACATCTATAAAGTCTGAATTTGAAGCCAAAATCATCAATCAGGAAGAAATTAAAGAAGATCCGGAAAATAACGAGGATTCCGGCGTAAACTAGATTTATCTACTTCATCTTCCCTGCTAAAATTGCCCTTGCAATCTCTTTTACCTGTAATGGAAAATCCTTTTCGATGATCCAGCGCAGTACATTTGTATGTTCAAAAGCAGGCTGTCCCTTCTGATTACCGAAATTAAATATAATAATTCCGTTTTCATTGCGGACAAAACGCCCGGTCAGGTCTACCCTATTGTCTTTGCCATTGATAAAATTATGAATCGCCTGCATATCATTTTTTATCGGCTTTTCATGTACCTCTCCGGTTACAACATCAATCCAGTCAATATTTTCGTAATATTTAAGCTGCCCGAACAATACCTCAGCAGTAGCACGGGTATCTGCCAATGCATCGTGTGCAGAGGTCAGTTCTTTTCCGCAAAAGAATTTCAATGCCGCTCTGAGTGTGCGGGGTTCCATTTTATAGAAAATCTGCAGACTGTCTACCAGTCGGCGGCCGTCAAGAGTAAAGGCCAAACCGATACGGGCAAATTCTTCAATCAATAAAGGAATATCGAAACGGTTGGAATTATATCCGGCTAAGTCTGCATTGCCGATAAAATCGAGCAGTTCAACGGCCAACAGTTTAAAAGGAGGGGCATCTTTAACCATTTCGTCGGTGATACCATGAATCTTGATGGCCTCAGGATTGATCGGCTGTTTTGGATTTACCATATAGTTTTTTTCAACTACTGTGCCGTCAACTGCATATTTTATGAGTGCAATCTGTATAATTCTGTCCTTGTAAACATCGCCACCGGTGGTTTCCAGGTCAAAGAAAATTAGGTCTTTATCGAGATTCAATTGCATTGTTAAAGATTTTTAAGTTCTGATTTACTCCTTTTCAGAGATGTAGATTGACAAAGATAAGCTTTTTGATATTGGTACAATAACTTAGCGCACAAAAGCAGAATTTTTCTTAGGCTTACAAAAACTTGAA
>JBIKQC010000316.1:0-5985 GCA_044349855.1 Saprospira sp. | reverse complement strand
GCGCGAACCATCACCCAGGTATTTTCATCCAAATAGAATTTGAATCCGTCCAAATCCTCTACATGATCAACTTTGTAGTCACCAAAGGATGTATATTTCCCCATTTTGCAATTTTCTATAATTTTATCTTTAAGGTCATTATTGAGGTGCAGGTCATTGCGGTCATAGGCAAATGGCCCCACGAGTGCATAAATTTCTTCAATAAGTTCGCGTAGTGTTTTATTGGTTTTTGCCATAAATTCAAGAAGAACCAGGCCAACCCAAATACCGTCGCGTTCTGGTATATGTCCAGCCACTGCAATTCCGCCTGATTCTTCCCCGCCTACCAATACATTGTCGGTGACCATAATTTCGGCAATATATTTAAAGCCAATTTTTGTTACAATGCATTCAAGACCATAGATATCGCAAAGTTTTTTTACCTTGTCGGTCACAGGGAAAGAAACCACAACCTTGCCGCTCATGCCCTTGTATTTGTGCAAATAATGAATGAGCAGGAGCAGAATTTGATGAGAGTCAACAAAAACGCCCATTTCGTCGTACATGCCTATTCGATCGGCATCGCCGTCATTGGCCAAACCACAATTGATGGAGTCTGTATTGGCAATAAAATCTGATAATTCTTTAAGATTTCGGTGAATCGGTTCAGGTGCCTGACCTTCAAAAGATGGATTATGTGTACAATGAAACTCTGTAACACCGTCCAAAAGGCGACGAATAACATTCTGGCCCGCACCGTACATGGCATCATAGGCCAAATCTACAAATGAATCATTGATAGCCTGAAGATCGAATTTTGCTTTGCATTCGTCTACATATAACTGTTCCAAATCAATATATTCCAACAAATTTTTAGCCTTTAACTCATCAAGTGAAGGTAAAA
Organism: Saprospira sp.; assembly: GCA_044349855.1. Taxonomy (GTDB): domain Bacteria; phylum Bacteroidota; class Bacteroidia; order Chitinophagales; family Saprospiraceae; genus Saprospira. The sequence continues at coordinate 5,102 of JBIKQC010000316.1, read as the reverse complement.
CCAATTCTGGAGTATTTTCAGGAATCAAATGTTCAACTGCTGCAATGTCTGAAGGTACTGAAGGACCTCCGTAGAGGGATTTCAGTTTATAACCATTATATTCCGGCGGATTATGGCTTGCAGTAATGACTACGCCCAAATAGCTTTTTGTTCCGACAACACCCAATGAAACCATCGGTGTTGAAACAAAACCTTTGGCCAAATAGACTTTGATTCCGTAAAGTCCCAGAACCTGAGCAGTTGTTTCTGCAAACATTTCACCGGCAAAACGGCAGTCATGACCGACTACTACTGAACTGCCACCTTTTTCTTTAACAAAAAGCGCAGTTGCTACAGCAACTCTTATTACATTATCAACGGTGTATTCTTTGGCAATAATAGCCCGCCAACCGTCAGTTCCAAATTTAATCTGAGCCATAATAAAATTAAAAGATGATCTGTTTCCAAATTTTAAGACTTGAACATAGTTCCAAAGTCCAAAAATACAAATTATTTCAATATATCCAAAATTGAGACTTAAACCTTAATCTTTAATGCTTATAGCACCCATTCCAACTGTATCTTCAATAACTTTTCCTCCTTGGCAGAGTTGAACAAGATCTGATTGAATAAAGCTTTTCACTTCTTTGACAATCGAATCGGGATAGAGCAAATGCAGATTTGGCCCTGCATCCAAACTAAAATAAAGTGGGAGTTTGCTCTCCTTACGGAAATTTCGGACGCGTTTTATGGCTTCAACCGAACCACCTTCCATTAGTATGTATGAGGGATGCGAAGTCATCATTAGAGCGTGCAGCATAAGGGCCTCTTCTTCGGCAATGATACCGAATGTATCAAGATCTCCCTCTTTAAGAGCGTGCATGAGTTTGCCCATATTTTTATCGGCAAGTTCATAACGGAGTGGGGCAAATGGATTTCCTTCCATCAGTTCATGTCCGGCTGAACTAGACACTGATTTTTCATCATGACTGATGATAAGAATATCATCATGAAAAGACTTGAAAACATCGTGAAGCTGATTGGCACAAGCTGTAGCATATTCATCGGAACTGCCTGCTATATGAGTCGTTTTGCCCCAGGAAGCTGCATAAGGATAAATGGATCTGCAGGCAGAACCTGAAGCTAATCTGGAAAAATAAGAGGCCCGTTGATAAAACATTTCTTCAGCAGGCAAGGTATATGCTACTTCCCTTTCCATCTGACAAAGACAGAGGGCCAATGCACTCATGCTAGAAGCAGAAGAGGCAATCCCGGCAGAATGCGGAAAGGAATTTTTTGAATGTATTGTCAAATGATATTCTCTTAGGAACGGAAGCTCTTCTGAAACTGAATTTAAAAATTTTAAAATGCGCTTTCCAAATGCTTCATTAGGCAGTCCTTCAAAGAAAAAATCCAGTGTAATCTCTGAATCATCTTCTTTTTCAACATATTCTAAGCTGGTTTCGGAATAGGCATTGTTTAAGGTAAGACTGATAGATGCGTTTCTAGGCAGTTGCCGGCCATGTTTGCCCCAGTATTTTATAATTGCTAGATTTGATGGACTACGGAATGTAATTTTCATAATGCATTTACATTTAAGTATATATTTGTTTTCTGTAAGACCAATATTGCAGCCTGAATGTTATTTTCAAATAAATTTTAAAGGCAGAAAAAGCTATTCATAAGTACTGAGCAGTTATTCGTAAATTGTTACTTTTTCGCAAATCAGTTCCCTTGGCACCAAAGTTGGGAATAATCCCAGTCTAATACTGCCAGATTTTCCCCAATTCATACTTGCTGCTACACCGGGAGGTCCATTCAGTCCAAGACTGATAACAGACTGAATCATCATTTTTCCTGTTTCGGGCTTTTGGTGTCTAATGGCTATTCGCACACCTACTTCATTCATTTGTTCAATAAAGTCTTTAGATGGCATTGGCGCTGCCTCTTCATGAATACCATTGATACCCAAATAATTGATACGTAATTCATCATATCTGAATGGCAGTATTGCCCAAATTTCTTTGGCTGCTTCTACGAATGCCAGCGCTTTATCGTAGGCATAAGGCCAGGAAAAGAAAAACAATTGTTCACTGATAAATCCTTCCATTTGCCCAATGCAGAGTTTCAACTGTTCCGGACGGGGGCGACCTTTTGCTCCACTGACTTTTACCTTGTCGGGGCCTATTTCTTCAACTTTTATTGATGTGAGATCAACGATTACATCAGGAGTGATATAGGCTGCCGGATTATGTATTTCATAGACCAGCTGTTCCCTGATTGTATTTCGGCTAACCTTACCGCCACTGCCTTCTACTTTCGTAATAGTAGCAGAACCATCTTCAGAAACATGTGCAATAGGGTAACCCAGCGTACTAAAGGAATATGCTCTTCCCTCCCATTCACTATAAGAATTTCCGCCAGAGGCTTGCCCTCCGCATTCTAAGATATGGCCAATCATGATCCCATTGGCCAATTTATCCAATTCTTCCTGACTGAGATCTCCCTCTAAGTTCCATGAAAATTCATAGGCCAGAATACCGAGTGCGAGACAAGGATCTGCGACACGTCCGGCCAAAATAATTTGTGCCCCTTGCTCTAATGCCTCTTTTATAGATTTTGCTCCGATATATACATTTGCATGGGTAGGCTCAAAGACCGATTCTTTGTAAGGTTGTTCGGTATCGAGATTGAGCAGCGGAAGTTCTGATTTTTTCAATGCTTCCAAACTGTCCATCAGGTCATCGCCATCAATTGCGGCAATTTTCACCCCCTCAATTCCCAGAGATTTGAGGATAGACATTACTTTTCTTGCAGCACTCTGCGGATTAAGACCGCCGGAATTTGTTACAATTTTAATACCATTGGCCAATGCCAAAGGGTATAGTTTTTGTGCAAAAAGTTCAATATCTCTCGCATAGCCCATTTCACCGTCTTTCAGCTTATCTTTCTGGAGTATGGACAATGTCAGCTCTGAAAGCGCATCATGCATCAGATAGTCTGCAGCTTCTGATAAAGCAACGCTTATTGCTCCGAGTGGACTGTCACCATAAAATCCCTGTACCCCGGCAATTCGGATAGTTTTCATAAGAGATTCTACTTGTTACAGTTAAAACTTTTTTCAATTAAATCATAATCCGATTTTTGCTTATCGGCATCTGCAGCAACCTGTTGAAAAGCGATCATAACAGTCTTGTCACACTCTGGCAGATAAAAGCATTGGATTTTTCCAAGATATTTAACATCGAGTGATGAAAAAGTAAAAGTGGTTGATAAGGCATCAAATCCTGCAAACTTCTCTTCTTTAATTTCTGTAAATTCTATTTTACCATTTTGATATACCTTCTGTGACATATAATCCTGCTGACGAATCAGCATAACTGAATCTAAATGAAACTTACCCTTATTCCATTCAATAAATGCATCGGCACTTGCACCATGCCCTTCTTTGCCAATGGCTATAAAGAAAAAGCTGGCGTCGCTGCTGTCTATCTCCCCTATCTTCCAGTCTTCAGGAATTTTGAAACTAATATCTCCCCGTTTGAATGTGTCTTTGCAACATTCTTTGCTGCATGAAAAAAAAAGGCTGACTGAAATAAAAAAAATGAGTATTGTTGCAATTCGATTAAATTTCTTCATAGAATTAACTTTGTTAATATTTAGTCTGCAAAATACGGAAGCAAAATGAAAATTCTATGCTATTTTAGATTTAGCATAAAAAAAGCTGTCAATTTTAAACTTAGTAAGGTTACAGAACTAAAAAACAGCGATTTTCATAAGAGTCATTTTGATAGAGCGCTAAGGCAATAATTATCCCAAAATCGAGCAATGACTATGTCATAGAATTGAATTGCTAACTTAAAAAAAACTAAAAATTATGAGCCCTAGTCAGCGTTTCAGATTGGTGGATGCACAAGCATATAGAAGCGGCCTTTTAGGGAACCCCTGACATTATTTTTCCACTTATGCTCAATTTTATCTGACTTGCGACGCTTCAAAAGCGATACTTAAAGAGCAGTCTCCTTCGGAGTAGTTTATTTTGCCAATAGCGTGGCATTTTTGGAGTTATATTGTTTTTCAAAGAATTACGTAATTAGTTAAAGAAATGGAGTTCTCTCCAATGGCCCCATTCAGAATCCCAGCTTATTCTTTTATTTTTTTCATCCAACAAAAAAGTATGAGGTTGATTTATAACTGTAAAGTGAAACAACAAAGTACCATCATCCAATTTTTCTACATATTCAATTGGAAACTTATCGTTTGTCTTTTTCAAATTATCATAAATTGTCACCAAGGCTTCATCATACATGGGATCTGAAAGATGAATATCAATCGTAATTTTGATATTTGCTGATTTTACAGGTTTGCATTCATATTCTTCCATGTAGTTGTAGTACAAATCCTGTTTTTCGTTACAAGTTTGGGTTTTGGAAACAACATAGTTCTTTAGCGACTTTTCTATTGGATGTGTTTCTTCGTATTGCTCAGTAATGGGCTCTTCATAAGGCTCTTCCTCATACTCAGAAAAGTCATTTTCTTCTTCCTCTTGTTCTATCATTAAGCAACGTACAGATAGCGCCATAATTTTATTGGTTCCAAATTGATGGCTTGCATAGTTACCTGCACTTTTCCCCAATTCTCTGGCAAATGCAAAATTTTGATCTTGTGGACTTAAACTCCAAAAGTATGCCCCTATTCCCAAGTTTCGAAATGTACCTACATGATCTCTTAATCCGCCAGGTAAACCATTAAAGCCTGTTTCGTTTGTAATCATTTCGGAGGCATTCCAAATACTTTTACTCATTAGCCTCTGCTTAAATGCATCCCCAAGGTAGCCGGATAATACTAACCATTCTTCATTGCTTGGCAATTTCCAGCCCGATGGACAAACATTGCAAGCTGTTGCCCAATCGTAGAGATAGCCATAAGTTATTAAATTTCCATTTTCATTGTTGTAGATATAACTTTTGCCATTTGCAGTATTAAATTTTAAATTTTCGGCAAACCAGGTTTGATTTCCAATTTTTACTGTTTTGTAAATCTTTCCATCACGTGGGTCTTTGAATTGCGAACCTTGGGCAAAAAGATTTGTAAAATGTGCCAAGATAAATAGCATAAAGTAT
>JBIKQC010000315.1:0-5991 GCA_044349855.1 Saprospira sp. | reverse complement strand
AATCACGATTCATTGTCCAAACAGCTTTGGAAAATTCCATGGGATCAGAAATTGAAGCACGCACAAATGGGCAGCAGTAGGGATAAATATAAGGTACACGATACAATTCAGTACCTATTTTCACCACTAGTCCGTTTTGATTTCCGCCAATGATAAAATCGCGGCAGTCCAATGTTTCCTCCATTCCGGTTGTGACAGAAAGCGTATGAAAATCCTTAATTTCAATTCCAAGTTCAGCCAAAAGTGCCGATGTAAATTGCAAGGTTGCCCCACTGTGCCGGTCATCATCGAATAAACTGTATCGCTTATCTTTGAAAAAACGCAGGGCCTGTTCAGTTAGCGGCTTTGATCCGGGTCTTTCGGAAAATTCCAAAAAACGGGTACCAAAAAGGTCGTAACATCGAGATATTTCCAGATTTTGAGCTGCAGGCAGCATTGCATCGAGGCTAATAATTCCAGCCTTATCTTTCCGATCAAATTCAACCTTCTGTTCACTCAGATATTGAATTTTTACAGCTTCAAAATATGGTTTCAGCAATGCTATAACCTCATTTTCTCTGCTGTCAAGCCCTTCCACTCTCAGAAATAGCTTTTTGGCTTTATCTTTTTCAAAAGGATTATTTTTTCTTAACTCGCTGGAATTTTCCGGATTTTCGGCCTCCTGCCAAAGCACATTTTTGGAATGACCCAGTTTATTTTTATAATAGTTAAAACGGTCCTCATAGCCCGGACGGCCCATTATTACACAGTTTCCTTTCAGTAAAAATGTTAGGGCAAAACGGGCATTGTCTGCGCCGCAGACATAAAAAACCGGAATTTTTCTGCCGCTCCATTTTTCGAGGTACAACTCCAAACGCTCGATGACATCGGTAAAATTGACGGCTACTTTGTTAAAAAGCCCCTCCCAGGGATCGACAGCCAACCAGCTGCCTGCTTTTTCGCTGTTGATAAGCTGTTGCAGCATTCGGATCCTGTAATGTATCGGAATAGCCTCATCTCCAGTTTTGGAACTGATGTATTCATTATGTCCCGGAGAAAGGTATCCTCCAAGCACCTGATAGCCATTATTCTCCACAACTTTTTTTGCTAATTTCATCATTTCCAGATGTCCGATATGCGGCGGGCAAAAAGCACCGGTGCTGAGCAGTACTGCAGGGTTTTCTGCCGTTTTTAATCCATCAAATGCAAAGGGAGTGCAAGGTATATCGATACTTTCAGCCGGATTGGTCAAGTACTTATCGTTATCATAAAAAAATCCTGCCTCGGCAATGCCATCATCGCCGAGAATTGGATAGAGTGCTGAATAAAAGCTGTCTTTTTTTATTTTAGGATGCACGGGATTGATGTGGTTGATCCCGTCTTGTGTCGGGACAAGTTGTGCAGATGTGATGATGTGCGGATGTGATGTTCCATTTGAAAATCTGACATCTGATAATCTGATTTCGTTGCACGGAACTTCGTTTCTGATAATTTAATTTTCATACAGAGTCAAAGAGAAATTGATATTAGGCCTGATATTACAATAAAAAAACCGATGGCTTTAGCCTCAGGTTTTTGAGTACCTTACTGAGACGGTGGCTTCAGCCTCGGTATAAAGGTGTTTGTTATTTGTTGAAAGTTGTTTGTTTTTTAGCTGTTCCATCTGATAATCTGACATCTGATAATCTGATTTCTGATAATCTGACATCTGATAATCTGACATCTGATAATCTAAATAGCCTCAAAAACGAGATCTGTTCTAATCAAAATCCGCTCCTCCTCACAGGGCTCTGCATCATGAAACAAACGATGATCAAACAAAAAGACGGAACCTGCTTTTGGCTGAATTTTAAACAGAACCTCATTTTCTCCCGCCGGAAAATTTCTGTCTTTATGTTTCCTTTCCTTTTCCGGAATTTCATCCTGACCATCCTGCAAAATTCGGGTAGCTCCACCTTTTTCATGACTGCTAAGATAAAAAATTACCGACATTAAAGAGCGAAACTTTCGATCGGAATAAAAGTAAGCGGCATCGTAATGCGGCAGATGTTCCGATCCTATCGGGTAGGACATCATACGCAGCAGCGGTGAAATTCCTATTGGTTTCCATCTGTAGGAGGCAGGTTCCTGCCAAAAATCTGTTCTGGAAAAATCATTAAATTCTCTTTCTGCCAGAAATGGTAAAAGCAGCTGATAAAGCTGTTCTGCCAATTCCGGAGCCCAAAGACTGACCCTTTCAGACCCTTTGTATCTTGCTTCATCAGCTTTTTTGAGGCCAAGGGCAGAAACTTCTTCTTTTTTTGGTGCCTGCTGAAAAATTGTGCGCAATGCTGTTATGTCATCAGCATGCAGAATATTTTCCATTAAAAACACCCCCTCCATCAATGTTTTACAATACCCCTCCCCTCCTATGATGGAAAGGTTCGAGTCAAATATCAATCCAGCGGGCAGTTTTTCGATGGGCGGGATGGAGGATGTTAGTAATGGATGCATTTAGAAATTTGTATGAAAATCAGTGTTTAATTTCTTTAAAGACAATAGGTTTAGATTAAGCAATTTACAATATTTTTCAACAAATAATTAACCTGAGTTTAATTATTTCCATATCGAACCGCTTGTTTAACACAAAAAAACGGAGATAATTGACTTGCAACTATCTCCGCTTCGGATAATAAAACTGTTGGGATTTAAGTATTCTCTAAAGGTTTAGGTGCTTTATTCATCACTATGGCAATAACGATTCCTGCAATGATAAATGGAATACTCAGAATCTGTCCCATGTTCAGGATAGCTGTTTCTGCAATTCCTTCATTGATTTTTGTATATTCAATAACTAGGCGAAAACTGAACATAATAGCGATAAATACCCCAAAAACATGTCCGTGCATGACTTTTCTAAAGCGATTGCCATAGTACCAAATCATGAATCCAAAGGTTGCCAGATATGCAAGTGCTTCATACAATTGCGTCGGATGTCGGGCAGCCATAGGGTCGTGTTTGCCGTTTTCACTGTCCATGAGCTGGAACTGAAAGGCCCAAGGCAGATCGGTCGGGTCACCGACAATTTCGGAGTTCATAAGATTGCCCAAACGGATAAACATACCGGCAAGCGGCACTACGACTGCCAATTTATCCATATACCAAAAGATATTTTTTTTCTGTTTACGTGACAGCAGAATGAGCGCAATAACAATACCTGCAGCACCTCCATGACTAGCCAGTCCTCTGAAACCTGTAAATTTGAATTCAGGCTCGAATTGAACCGGAAGAAATATTTCGAGCAAATGTTTTGAGAAATATTCCCAATCATAAAAAATGCAATGTCCGAGACGTGCACCTATGATAGTCCCCACCACAACATAAATCAGGAAACTGTCCAACAACTTGGGATCTTCTCCTTCTTTCACCACCAATCGGTGAATGATCATATAACCCAGAATAAATCCGAGGGCAAAAAACAAGGAATAATAACGGATTTCGAAACCGCCAAAGCTGAATAATACAGGATCGGGGGCCCAAGGGATATAGGCAAGTAATAAATTCATATGAGAGAAAAAGATTATTAATTAGGAAAGCCACAGTCTCCTGTCAAAAAAATGTCTACCAACAAAAGTAGGCTTTTTTCTACTAATGACAGTTTTATCCTTTTTATTTTTTGAAAGAAAAACTATCTGTAATTCGGTTCCCACTGCTCCCAAGCCAGAATGGAAATATCGGGCGAGACTTCCTGAATACCAAAGTAGAAAGAAAAATAAGCAGCTCTGGAGATGCTGTTCTGCATTTCTGTCAGCTTATTCAGAAAAGCAGGAAGATGCTCATCTGCATTCATGCCAAACCATTTTTTTTCACGGTCAGAGACACCGTAGATTCTTAATTTGAGTGAATTGTCCTTTTCAAAATAACAGAGGTCAAGCTGATCTCCGCCGGGGATATCATAACTGTAATACAGATCGGCAGATTGACCGATTTTCTCCGTAAAACGCGGAGCAGAAAGCTCAACCCAACCCTTTTCAGTAAGAAAATTCAATTGTTTTTGGGTATTCATAGGTTAGGGTTTATATTCAAAAATATAGCTTTGTAAATGCATTAGCAAGTATTTAGGATTGTTTTTATAATTTTTCCTAACTTTGGGTTCAGGATACTGTCGTTTCCATTGCTGTATCTAATTTTTCAACAAGAGATTGACAACATGCCAAAGTCTTTATATATCGGTTTTTGGATTGCCTTGGGATTGGTTTATCTCTGTGGCGCAATATTTATAGACGTGATGGATGTAGATGCAGCTCAGTATGCCTCTATTGCCCGTGAAATGCAGGATTCAGACAATTGGACAGTAGTAAAGCATAAACATGCAGATTATCTAGACAAACCGCCGCTGCTTTTTTGGCTCTCTGCCCTATTTTATAAAATATTTGGCATCAACCATTTTGCCTATCGCCTGCCTTCACTGCTCGCCACTGCATTGGGACTTTTTGCCGTCTATAAATTGGGAAGCAAACTGTATGACAAAAAAACCGGGGAATTGGCTGCATTAATTACAGGAAGCTGTCAGGCATGGATTCTTTTCAATCAGGACATCCGAACAGATACGATGTTATCGGCCTTTATTATAGTAGCAATTTGGCAGCTGATGGAGTACATGGACAATAAAAAGGTCCTTAATTTTGTTTTTGGATTTGCCGCAATAGGATTGGCAATGTTGGCCAAAGGTCCGATTGGTGCTGTTATCCCGGCCTTTGCACTTTCGGCTTACTGGCTGGGTAAAAAGGAATGGAAAAACTTTTTCCGTCCGGAATGGCTTTTGGGAATTTTGATTACGCTGCTCGTGCTCAGCCCCATGATCTATGGACTTTGGCTGCAATTTGGCAGTGAAGGACTATATTTCTTTTTCTGGAAACAGAGTTTTGGCCGAATAACTGGAGAAAACAGCTGGAGCAATGAAAGTGGGCCACTTTTCTTTACGCATACATTTTTATGGTCCTTTCTACCCTGGTCACTATTGGCTGTTTGGGCATACGGTAAACGGCTGTTACGCTTTTGGAACAAGGGTCCTGACATGGAACTGCTTACTGTTTTCGGATTTTTGCTGCCTTTTATTGCCCTTTCTTTTTCCAGATATAAACTGCCGCATTATATCTTCCCGCTTTATCCGCTCATGGCTATTATTACGGCAAAAGAGCTGTTATCAATCGTTTCCGACAGATCTAAAATTGTTTATAAGGCATTTTTGGGCATTCATTTATTCCTGAATATTGTCATTTTCACTGCGGCAATTTTACTCGCCGCTATTGTTTTTCCAAGCAACTCTCCTATTCTTTGGCTACTCATTTTGGCCGGTATTTCAGCATTTGTCTTCTATCAATTCTCGAAAAAGTTGGCAGAAAGCAGACTTCTTGGCAGTACCTTAATTGCTCTGATAACACTGAATCTGCTGATGAATATACATTTTTATCCTCAACTGATGCAATTTCAGTCAGGCTCCCAAACAGCACATTTTATTAATAAAAATAAGATTCCTACACTTGAGGTAGCAGTATTTGGTTTACATCCCAACTCGCTCGATTTTTACATAAAGGATATTGCGCAAGTATTTACATCGCCGGCCGAACTCATCAGAGTTGTTTCGGCACAGCCTTTGTGGGTGTATACCAATGCAGAAGGGAAAAAATTATTGGAACAGAGCGGCGCTATAATTGAGAAAAGTTATGAATTCGATCATTTTCATATCAGTAAACTCTCTCTGAAATTTGTAAATCCCAAAACCAGAACCCAGGTTGCTCAAAAAGCATATTTGATTAGAATCAGCGGTGTAATGGGTTAAGCATCTTAAAACTTTTTTAAATCCAATAAACAATGAAATTATTAAGAATAGATTACAATGCTCCTGTTGTATTGACATTTTCTCTTATCTGCACTGCAGTATATATTCTAAGCTATATTTTTGGCGGCGATGTGGCTGATAATCCTAACGGAATCATAGCCAACCTTTTTGTACTGCCGGGAGATTGGCAA
>JBIKQC010000314.1:0-6023 GCA_044349855.1 Saprospira sp. | reverse complement strand
AAGTCAGAATATGTTTTCTTGATTTGTATTCTTTTCGCCATTTAAAGTAGCCCAAGACAGATACAATTATATAAACAGAAAAAAGTAAGACATAAAAATGTCCGCCACGCATATTGTATAGGTAGATAGAAGTGCTGTCGATGACAATCCAATAAAACCAGTTTTCCAAAACCCGATAACCAACCATCATTGTGGCGACAAGAGCAAAAACGGTAACAAAGGCATCGGGGTAAGTTGCTGCAGCAGTAGTATAAACATCAAAAAAATAGCCAAAAACAGCGACCAATAATAGTCCGCAGCAAACGACGGCTAAATGTATTGTGGGTTTCAATGTTATAATGACGCTTTCCTTCTTTTCATTTACAACGAGAATTTCTTCCCTATTTACAATGTTTTTATTTTGTTGCCGATGCCAGTTGAACCAACCCCAGATTGCGGCCAGAATATAGAATCCATTCAAAAAAGTTTCCATATAAAGGTTGTAGTTGAACCAGACTGAGTACATTGTCAGTGCGCTACTGATTATTCCGAAGGCCCAACAGGCAATATGATTTTTTGCGGCCAGAATGACATAGATAATTCCGGTAATTACGGCCAGGATGTCTACAAAAGGTGTATTTTTGAAAAATTCAATAATAATATTCAGCATTTTAATATATTTGAATCAGAAAGATTTTTAAGGAATGTGTAAATAATAAGTAGTACAAAAGGAACGCAGAGATTTTTGTGATAAATAAGGCGTCTCTGTGACGAGACAGCGATAGTGGCGCTATCGCGAACCGAAGGACCGCGCAGCGAGCCTTTGCAATGAAGTTTAGCGCAAAAAGATCAAGTGACCACGAAGTAGCCGCGTAGCGAACTTGTAATACTTATTGTTTACACCTTCCTAAACACAAAAATACACAATTATGAATAAGATTCATGTTGCAAGCTTGCTCTGCCTTTTTATTTTTCTGTGCGCCTGTGCCAATGAAACAAAATCGGCTGCTGAAAAAGAAGAAAAAAAAGAACAGGAGCTAAAAGTGGAAAAACCAGTTCAGGCTGATGTTGTTGATAAAGAAATGATTGTAGGCAATTGGAGAATGACCGCCTTGGATGGAAAATCATTGCCCGACGACAGAAAGGATGTAACTGCAAAATTTATCAGTGACGGTAATTTTGAACGCAAAGGTTCAGCGACTTCCGAACCTCAAAAAGGAACTTGGCGTATTGAGGCAAATGGTGATAAGAAAATCCTGCGTATCAATGTACCCAGCAATAGAGAGATGAATGAAATTATTAAACTGTCTGCCGATGAATTGATTTTTATGAACAACGGCAAGCCGGTGACATTAAGCAGAATAAAGGAGTAAACATCGGGGAGCATTTTGTTCTCCTTTTTATTTTTCATTCCATTCCATAAACTGATCCTTGTTTTTTATGACGAACTCATTATCTGTAAGGTATTCCAAAACTTTTAAGACCTTGTTTTCCAAATTTGAAGGGAAGCGATCTACCAATTTACGGAGGGTATGCGGCTCATAAAGCAGATATTTTTTTATGGAAGCTGTGATCATTTTACGGTCTTCTTCAGTCGGATTTTCATAGCGGCCCAGACAGACATCACACTGTCCGCAGGGTTTTGAATCCTTTTCATCGAAATATTCCAAAAGCATCTGACTCCTGCATTGCACTTCTTCTGCATAATGCAGGGACGCCTTCATACGCGCAGCAGCTCGGTTTTTTAGAAAATCATATCGGGCTTTGTCAAAAATAAGATGTTCGGCATCCTGCCTTTCTACAGTAAAAGTGATGAGTGGCAAGTCGCTTTGTGGTTTGTATCTTAATATTTTTTCCTGATGCAGTTTTTTTAACATAGTCTCCACCTCAGAATGTCCGGTATTTAAGGCCTTTGCTATCTGACTTTCTTTGATATTAACATCGTGATTTAAAATGCCCTGATAGGAGCGGAGTATAGATTTAATCAGCTTTTCAGCCCTTGGATTTCTGAGGTAATAATCATAAAGTGTCTTATTGTCTGAAAGAATTTGTATAGTAGAAGGGAAAAATACCGATTCAGAAAGTTCCAGATATCCGGCCTGTACAAGCAGTTTCAATGCAGGTGTGATGAGTAGGGGATTCAGATTGTATTTGTTGGCAATTTCAAGAATGTCGAAATTAAAACTCTGTTCAAAGCCCGCGCCTACGGCCAATTGGTAATAGCTTCCAAGTGCTCTGTAAACCTGTTTTGCCTCTTTGAATGAAGGAAAAGAAGTTTCGAAATTGCGCTCCAATCGATCCCTGTCGCTCTGATTGTAGAGCAGAATACCGTAGGCCTTGTTTCCATCGCGGCCGCCACGTCCAGCCTCCTGAAAATAGGCTTCAAGACTGTCGGGCAGTGTGAGATGCACCACCACTCTTACATCCGGTTTGTCAATACCCATTCCGAAGGCATTGGTAGCAACTATTACGCGTATTTCATTGTTGATCCAGGCATCCTGTATTTCGCTCCTTTTTTCAGCAGGAAGCCCTGCATGATAATAATTCGCACTTATCTGATTTTGATAAAGAAACATCGCTATTTCCTTGGTTTCCTTTCGGTTTAATACATAAACAACAGCAGATCCCGGTACTTTTTTCAGGATATCCAACAGTTTGGTCCTTTTGTCCTCCTGTTGCAGGACAATATAGGCCAGATTTGATCGGGAAAAGCTTTTTTTGAATACTTTTCGGTTGGGTTTAAACTCCAATTTTTCCTGAATGTCATCCACAACCTCCGATGTAGCGGTAGCTGTGAGGGCAATGACAGGAATTTTCGGTAACAGCAATCTGATTTGAGCAACATTCAGATAGGAAGGTCTGAAATCATAGCCCCATTGGGAAATACAGTGGGCCTCGTCAATTGCTATGAGATTGACATTCATTTTTTTAATACGTTCAATAGCCATTTCTGAACCCAAACGTTCCGGAGAAAGATAAAGAAACTTGACATCGCCATTAACACAGTTGTCAAAAATTCTGTCCAAATCCTTAATGCTCATTCCCGAAAATACTGCATAGGCCGAAATTCCCCTTTTGTTGAGGTTCAGTACCTGATCCTTCATAAGGGCAATCAAAGGTGAAACAACGATACAAATGCCATCCATACAAAGTGCAGGTACCTGAAAACAGAGCGATTTTCCGCCTCCTGTCGGCAGTAGTGCTAAGGTGTCATAGCCTTCCAAAACGGAATCAATTATGTCTGCCTGCATTTCCCGGAAAGCAGAAAACCCCCAATATTGCTTCAGTATGTCTAAGGGTTGTTTCATTGGATTTGATTATCTTTGCAGTCTATATTAAGGAAGAATCGGATTTTAACAATCCTTTTAGCAATTTCAATTATGCTAATGTCCGCAAATTTCGGCACTTTAATGGACAAAGTCAAATCAATATTTTATGAATATTATTTTTAACTGTACAGTTTTAGCTGTTTTAATATTGATGATCGGATGCAAACCCGATCCTGATCCCATTCCGCAGGGAGCATATGAATTTGGGATTTTTGTTGTTAATGAAGGTGTTTACGGACAAAGTTCCGGTACCATCACCTATTATAATCCCGACAGTGCCCGATTAGTTCAGGATATCTTCAAGCTTGCGAATGGACGAGATTTGGGCAATGTTGTGCAATCCATGTATTTTCATGGTGATAAGGTTTTTATAGTTGTTAATAATTCGAATAAAATTGAGGTGTCTAAGGCAAATGATTTTAAAGAATTAGCCCAGATTTCAGGATTGCAACAGCCCCGCTATTTTTTGCCGATTTCTGCCGATAAAGCTTTGGTTTCACAATGGGGAGCCGACTTGCTCAGCGGAAGTATTGCTGTGGTGGATTTGAATACAAATACAGTTGTTCAGACAATTTCGTCACAAATAGGAAAAGGTCCTGAAAATATGCTGCTGCAGAATTCGAAGGTATATGTTGCCAATGTTGGGGGGCTGGAATTTGATAATTTCATATCAGTGATTGATGTAAACAATCTTCAGGTCATTGACACAATTGAAACCTATGATGCTCCAAACAGTTTGCAGATCAGCAATAGCGGAACTTTATGGGTTGCCTGCCGTGGGAAAACGGTTTATGCAAATTATCCAGAAATAGATACAATGGCCAGTACCTATGGTGCTTTATTGGAAATAGATTTGAACAACGGAAATATTATCAATAGAATACAGCTGCAGCGGGGCAGGGGAGCCAGCAATCTGGTAAAAGCTGTGAACAGCAATGAACTGTATTTTTTATATGATAATGCCATCTGCAGGCTTAATACTGCTACAAAGCAGTGGCAGTCTTTGGTTCAGGGCAGTTTTTACGGATTGGGCGCCAAACAGGGCGACACCTATATATATGCATGTTCAAATTCAGGTACTCAGGCCGCCTGGGTATACCGATTCAATGCTGCTGACGGCGTAAAAGTTGATTCTTTTAAAGCAGGCGTTTTTGCCAATTCAATTTATTTTAGGTGATTTCATTATGGACCTGATTGCTAAAAGATCAAAATATGTTAATAGTTTTATTTTCAATTATTTATTAAGTTGATCTGTGTCATTTTTAAATTTACTCGGATCATTCTCTGTGCTAACAGGCCTCATTTTTTTTGATTTTGTTGCCTCTTATCTTTGTTTAAACAAATGGGAATAAAAAACCATGGACAAAGTAAAATAGAAACAATTAACAATTTAAAATCATTAACAATTATGGCAACCAAGCATCTTTTTTTAAATGATTTGCATTTTAACAGCAAACTTTGGGCAAATGAGATTTCTTTCTTTCAACAGGAAATCGGTCTTTATGAGGGTTTTCTTTCAGAAGTAGCACAACGATGGACAGACAAAACATTTATGAGTGAATTGGAGCATTTCCAAAATCAATTCATCATTCAAAGAGAGCAGTCTGAAATTTTGGCGCATGACATTAAGTTATTTCAAAAAGAAATGGCTGATTATGCAAAAGAGAACAATACAGCTGTCGACCACAAACATTTCGATGCTAAAGCAGGAGAATTAAGCTCAATGGATGAACGGGTTGAGACATACAAAAGTATTTGCAACGAACTGAAAGCTGAGTTCAAAAACTTTCTTTCTAAATATCTTTAGCTCAATTCTAATACAGTGATTTAAAAATACAGAAAAAAATAATTGAATTAACAATATATAAAACTTACGGCTATGTCAACTTCAATCGAAAAAACTGGAACTGAGAACAAAAGTCAAACTTTATTTCAGCACAATTTAAGTATGGTAGATGTTATTTTACGCTATGCTGTCCTAATGATTATAGTTATTATTGGCGGTGCTTTGGGGTCAATTCCTATTATGTTGTTGGGTTTGCCTTTTTTTTGGACAGCGATTATGGGATGGTGTCCTGTTTTTTATGCTTTGGGAATAAATCATCACACTGCAAAAAATGGAATGTCTTGAACAAATATCAGTTTTATTTAAACCCAAAATCAAGCGATGTCTCCTTGTTAAAATGTATAAGTCGTGTTTTTTTTAATGATGACTAAATTAATGAATTCTTGATTTGTTAATTTTCGATTATTGTCGCTATATTAGAGTTTTAACCCACTAATTTAACTTTTTTTCAAAATCAATTATTGTTATGGGCAATCTAGTAACTGAAATTATGAATCGTCCGGTGTCGGAAATAATGTCAACCAAATTAATTACTGTCATTCCAACCGATACTTTGGGAAAAGTAAAGGAAATATTTGAGACCTACAATATTCACCACGTTTTAGTTGTTCGTCATCTCGAACTTGTAGGTATGATCAGTAAAACTGACTTTTATAAAGCAATTCATGGCGCCCGTTTGGAAAATGCGGAAGTTGCTGCCGCTGAAAATGCAATTATCTTCAATAAATTCAAAGCTGAGGATTTAATGACGAAACACATTGCTAAAATTGGACCTACAGACAAAATTGGAACTGCAGCTGAAATATTCTTGGAAAATTACTTCCATGCAATACCGGTTGTTAATGATGAAGGTGAACTTAAAGGCATCG
>JBIKQC010000012.1:0-21881 GCA_044349855.1 Saprospira sp. | reverse complement strand
AGGCAGTTGCCATGATTTCATCTTTGGAAAAGAATCCGGATAAGAGCGGAAAACCTGTGATTGCCAATGTGCCGATCAAAAATGTCAAATGCGTAATTGGCATATATTTTTTCAGATTGCCCATTTTTCTAATGTCCTGTTCTTCAGACATAGCGTGAATGACGCTACCTGCACAAAGGAAGAGCAAAGCTTTGAAAAAGGCATGTGTCGTCACATGGAAAAGTGCAACAGTATAAGCTCCGGTACCAAGCGCTACAAACATCAATCCCAACTGAGATACCGTGGAGTAGGCCAATACTTTTTTTATGTCGTTTTGGCGGAGAGCCACGAAAGCGCCATAAAGTGAGGTAAAGAGTCCTATATAAACGATAATATCCTTTGTTAATGGAGCCAATTCAAAGAGGTAGTTGGAACGAATAACAAGGAAAATACCTGCAGTAACCATTGTAGCGGCGTGGATCAATGCAGATACGGGTGTTGGGCCGGCCATTGCATCGGGCAGCCAGGTAAAAAGTGGAATTTGAGCACTTTTACCGGTAGCGGCAAAGAAAAGTAAAAGTGTTAAGAGTGTCGCAAACTCAGTTGAAACGATAACTTTTTTACTTTGAACAGCATCGGCAATAACAGTGTATTCCAAACTGCCAAAATGATTGATGAGCATAAAGAGTGCTATTAGCAGCCCCACATCACCTATCCTGTTAACAATAAAGGCTTTGCGGGCAGCAAAACTATTTGTAATACCTTTTTCCGGATCGGCATAATTAAATCCGATTAGTAAAAAAGAACAGATACCTACGCCTTCCCAACCGAAGAAAAGCATGAAATAATTACTTCCCAATACTAAAATAAGCATGGAGAAAATAAACAGATTCAGGTAGGTAAAGAACTTATAAAAATCGCTCTTGTCCGTAATATAAGCCGTTGAAAACAAATGAATCAAAGTCCCGATTCCTGTAATAATCATTGACATCCAAATAGAAAGGGCATCAATATAGAAACTGGCATTGAGCGTTGTTTCCTTATATTTCAGCATTGTAAAATAATGTACTGTCTTTGCCCCTGAATAGTTAAAGAAAAGAGACAATGCAATCAGAAAAGAGATAAATACAACCGTGGTTGCTAGGGTTCCAACGATCTGAATTGGCAGGATTTTTCCAACGGTACCATTTATTAAAGCAGCAAAAAAGGGTAGTGCAAGCATCAGAGCTAACAGTATTTCTATCGACATTTTGTTATCCTTTTAGATTGTTGAACAAACTGATATCGGTGGATTTTGAATTCCGATAGGCCATAATGATTATAGACAGACCAATCGTTGCCTCTGCAGCAGCCACAACAACTGTAAAGAATACAAAAATTTGCGGGTCGGAACTTCCGTAATAAGATGAAAATGCAACCAACAGCAGATTGGCTGAATTGAGCATGAGCTCAATACACATCAGCAGGATGATCATATTCTTTCTTATCAGCATCCCAAAGGCACCGATGGAAAAAAGAATAGTGGAGAGTACAACGTAAAATTCCATACAATTTAGTTACCCGGTAAACCATCCGGGAAATTTACTGATTATTATAAAACAAGGAATTATAAAGAATTCCAAATAAATTTATTCAACAATGTGCTTCTCTCTTTTTGCCAACATGACAGCTCCAACCATCGCTGATATGAAGAGTATGGATGAAATTTCAAAAGGTACTATGTATTTTGAGAAAAGTGTTTTACCCAAATTTTGAACCAGTCCCACACTATTAGATCCGGGGTTCAGTGCCTCAAAATGCAGACTGTCTTTTAGTGCAGCAATCAATACAATAAAAAAGAGACCACCTATAATTACCGAGCCCAGCGTCAGATATCTCGATGATTTTGGCAAGCCTTCAGCACTGAGATTGAGCAGCATAAGTACAAAGAGGAACAGTACCATGATTGCACCTGCATAAACAATAATATTTACGATGGCCAAAAATTGGGCATTGAGTAAAATATAATGTCCTGAGATAAAGAAAAAGGTAATCACCAGAAACAAAACGCTTCTGATTGGGTGATTGCTGAGTACTACCATAAGAGCAGAACCGATGGTGAGTCCACCCAAAATCCAGGTTAGAATATCTGTTATCATTATTTGGTTCTTTTTCCTGTATGTTGGCGTTTGGTAATATCAATTCTGTTGTCCACCAGTTCCACCAACTGATCCTTTCCGTAAATAAATTCGTCACGGTTAAATTCTGTTGGAACTATTCTGTCAGTTAAAAAGATGGCTTCCTTTGGACAGGCTTCTTCACAGAGCCCGCAAAAAATACATCTTAACATATTGATTTCATAGACTGCTGCATATTTTTCTTCACGAAAGAGATGCTCCTCTCCTTTTTTGCGTTCGGCAGCTGTCATAGTGATAGCTTCTGCCGGACAGGCTACAGCACAGAGCCCACAGGCTGTACAGTTTTCTCGGCCTTTTTCATCTCGTTTCAGTACATGCATCCCTCTGTAAACAGGGGCAAAAGGTCGGATTTGCTCCGGATATTTTACCGTATTTCCTCTTCTCATCAGGTGTTTGAAGGTAATCCACATTCCACCGACAATTGCCGGAATATAGATTTTCTCCATGAGTGTCATGGGTTTATCGGAAACAACTTTTTTTCTATTAGTCAGACTTTGCATATATCAATAATTCGAAAATTTTTAAAATGCAGATGTTTTTAATTCCAAAACCAACCTTCATACAGTGCTATTACCAAACCTGTTATTAACAGATTTACAATAGATATGGGAATCAATGTTTTCCATCCCAAATGCATCAGCTGATCGAAACGGAAACGAGGTAATGTCCAACGAATCCACATAAAAACAAAAATGAAGAATGAAATTTTGGTAAAAAATACCAATAATCCAATGATTGCCAGAGCATTACCTGTGAAATAATCCATACCTGGAAAATTAAATCCACCAAAGAATAGAACAGCAATCAGGGCAGAGGAAATAAAAATGGACACATATTCAGAAAAGAGGTATAAACCCAATTTCATAGAACTGTATTCGGTATGGTAACCCCCAATCAGTTCTGAGTCACATTCCGGAAGGTCAAAGGGAGCCCTGTTTGTTTCTGCTAATGCACAGGTAAAAAATATAACAAAACAGACAGGCTGATAGAAAATATTCCAATTCATACCATGCTGTTTAGCAACAATTTCATTTAGGTCGAGGCTGCCGGTCATCATAATGATGGTTATAGCCGAAAGTCCCATTGCCAACTCATAAGAAATCATCTGTGAGGAAGCGCGAACTGCTCCAAACAATGAATATTTATTATTGGATGCCCAACCACCAATCATAATACCATAAACGCCGACAGAGAGTGCTCCAAAAATAAAGAGTATCCCAAAATCAAAATTAGTCACCTGAAGGGCAATTTTTCTTCCAAACATCTCCAATGGCGGTCCCCAGGGAATGATAATACTTGGTATGAGTGCGACAAAAATGGTAATACCCGGGCCTATAATAAACAGCCATTTATCAGCATGTTTTGGTATAAAATCCTCTTTCATAAACATCTTCACACCATCGGCGATAGGCTGCAACAGACCGAAGGGACCTGCTCTGTCGGGGCCGATACGGTCCTGAAACCAGGCAGCAACTTTTCGCTCGAAATAGGTTGAGTAAGCGGCAACAACGAGTGAAAGGAGGAAGATAATGACAATAAGCGTCGTTTTCTCTATGATAAAAGCTAAATCCATTACTCAGTTTTTTTATGATGACGGCCTATTTTCGTTTCGTATTTTCCTTGAGAAATAACAGAATGCCTGTCAATTTTTCTTGGGCCTGTTATGTTCCATTTTGATAAATCTTTCTTTTCAAAGCGGCATTCGTTGCAAATCCAACCGGGCTTGCCATCGATCATTTCCACTTCATCGTACTCATCTTTTCTGGTTGTTACTCTGTAAACCTCATCTCCAAACATCCAAACAACTGCTTTCCCGGAGCACTTACTGCAGGAACATTCTGCTTCCATTGGTTTCAGGAACCAAACCCGGCTTTTGAAACGGGCTGTTCTGTCGGTAAGAGCGCCTACAGGGCAGACATCTATTACATTTCCTGAAAAGTCATTTTCAATGATATTCTCGATATAGGTACTGATTTCGGAATGTTCGCCACGATAAAGTACTCCGTGAACGCGTTCTTCCGTCAGCTGATTGGCAACATGAACACAGCGGTAACATAGGATACAACGGTTCATGTGCAGTTTGATCGTATTTCCGATGTCGATAGGTTCAAAGGTTCTGCGTTCTTCTTCATATCTGGTTTTGCTTGAACCGTGTTCGTAAGCCAAGTCCTGAAGATGACATTCGCCTGCCTGATCGCAGACGGGGCAGTCGAGCGGATGATTGATGAGCAGAAACTCAACAATGCCGCCCCTGTTTTCAAAAACCCGTTCACTGGTGAAATTCTTAACGATCATACCATCCATAACTGTTGTAGAGCAGGAAGGAACGAGTTTTGGCATAGGCCTGGGATCAGCTGTAGAACCCGCAGATACTTCTACAAGACAGGTACGGCATTTTCCGCCTGTGCCGGGCAATTTACTGTAATAACACATAGCAGGAGGAACAATTTCTCCCCCAACCATCCTGGCAGCATTTAAAATTGTGGTGCCGGGTTCAACTTCGATTTCGATTTCGTCGATTATTACTTTTATCATTGTATGTAGATTGTCAGATTATCAGACTTTAGATTATCAGAACTGCATGTTTAGCAATTAGACATCAGACATTTGTTAAAATGGCATTATTTTTTTCAGAAATCAGACCGAAGTTTCTCTTTTGAGATGTTTCACGCTCGTTTACATGCCATTCGAATTCTTCTCTGAAATGTCTGATGGCAGCGGCAACAGGCCAGGCAGCTGCATCGCCCAAAGGACAGATGGTATTGCCTTCTATTTTTTTGTTGATTTCAGCAAGAAGATCAATGTCTCTCATATTTCCATGTCCATGTTCCAATCTGTTCAATACCTTTTCCATCCAGCCCGTACCTTCACGGCAAGGGGAACACTGTCCGCAGGACTCATGAGCATAGAAGCGTGCAAAATTCCAGGTATTTCTTACAACACACTGATTTTCATCAAAAACGATGAATCCGCCCGAGCCCAACATGGAACCTGTGGCGAAACCTCCGTCAGCAAGACTTTCATAAGTCATAAGTCTATCCTGACCGGCTGCTGTCTTTGTTACCAAAAAATGGGGCAAAATTGGTACAGAAGAACCGCCGGGAACACAGGCTTTCAGCTTTTTGCCATTGGGAATGCCTCTACAGTATTCATCCCCGTAAATAAATTCCTCTACACTGACTCCCATTTCAATCTCATAAACACCCGGTCTGACAAGATTTCCGCAAGCTGAGATGAGTTTGGTTCCGGTACTTCTGCCGACACCGATTTTTGCATATTCAACTCCGCCGATGTTCACAATTGGAACAACAGCAGCAATTGTTTCAACATTATTTACTACAGTTGGATTTCCCCAAAGACCTTTTACAGCCGGGAATGGCGGTTTCATACGTGGATTACCGCGCTTGCCTTCCAATGATTCAAGCAGTGCCGTTTCTTCGCCGCAAATATAAGCACCACCGCCGGGAGCAACAATCATATCGAGGTTGTAACCTGTACCTAAGATATTTTTACCAAGAAATCCATTATTGTATGCTTCTTTGATTGCTTTTTGAAGTATATCCAAAATCCAGAAATACTCCCCTCTAATGTAAATGACAGAATAATTGGCACCCAAAGCATAGCTCGAAGTGATCATACCTTCCACCAAAAGATGCGGAATTTTTTCCATCAGATAGCGGTCCTTGAAAGTACCGGGTTCAGATTCGTCTGCATTGCAGACAAGATAACGTGGAACACCCTCGGGTTTGGCCAAAAAAGACCATTTCATACCGGTTGGGAAACCTGCACCTCCCCTGCCGCGCAGACCGGATTTTTTCACTTCTTCAACGACCTCATCGGGTGACATTGATTTCAGTGCCTTTTCTACAGATTTGTAACCTCCATTATTTCTATATACCTCAAAGGTTTCAATACCAGGTATATGTACATTATCCAACAATAATTTTCTTCCAGCCATCGGTATAAAAATTATTTAGCTTCGTTTTTAAAATGTTCCAACAGTGTATCTACCGCATCTTTAGTAAGATGCTCGTAGTTTTTTCCTTTACACTGCAGCATCGGGCCATAACCGCAGGCACCCATACACTCAACTGTTTTGAGTGTAAAAAGTCCATCAGATGTGGTTTCACCTACTTTAATGCCCAATTTGATTTCGATATAACTGATGATTTCATCGCTGCCTACCAGCATACATGGGCCTGTTCTGCAAACCTCCAGTACATTTTTGGCTACGGGATCAATATGAAACATCGTGTAAAAGGTAGCTACCTCGTACACTTCAATAGGTTTGATATTCAATATCTCCGCCACATAATTCATGGTTTCAATACTCAACCAGCCACGCTCTTTTTGAGCAAGATGAAGTATAGCAATTACAGCACTTTTCTGTTTACCTTCAGGATATTGTGCAATAATTTCACGTACTTTATCCAATGATTCAGAGCTAAATTCAATGCGCTCTGTGTGTTTTTTTGATAAATCGGAATGTGTATTCATTTTATGCGTCTAATTCGCCAGCAATAACATTTAAACTACTCAGTGTAAGCACTGCATCACTCAACACCTGTCCCGTTATCATTTCAGGAAATGCCTGGTAATAGATAAAACAGGGGCGCCGAAACTGTAGACGGTAAGGAGATCGGCCACCGTCACTAATTAAATAATATCCCAATTCTCCATTACCGCCTTCAACGGAGAAATAGACTTCACCGGCAGGGATATTCGTTTCACCCATCACAATTTTAAAGTGATAGATAAGTGCTTCCATATTGTTATAAACCTCTTCTTTGGGAGGCAGATAAAACTCGGGGATATCGGCCTTGTAGGACCCTTCGGGCATTGCGTCCAATGCCTGTTGTATGATGCTGAGACTCTGTCTGATTTCTTCCTGACGGACCATAAAACGGTCATAAGTATCGCCATTTACGCCGACTGGAATATCGAATTGAAAATCCTGATAAGAAGCATAGGGATTCATAACACGTACGTCATAATCGACACCTGCTGCACGGAGATTTGGTCCGACAAAACCATATTCCATAGCTCTTTCTGCCGAAATAGCGCCAACCCCAATAGTTCTGTCCATGAAAATTCTGTTTCTGGACAAAAGTGAAGTGAATTCACCGAATATTTGGGGGAACTCTTTTAAAAACTTCTTGAGCTTGCTGTGGAATACCGGAGAAAAATCACGTTCAAAACCTCCAATTCTTCCTATGTTTGTTGTAAGTCGCGCCCCGCAAATTTCTTCGTAAAGTTCATAAATTTTCTCACGTTCCTGAAACATGTAGGTAAAACCTGTCAAAGCTCCGGTATCAACACCTACAACGGAATTGCAGATGAGGTGATCGGAAATTCGGGCCAATTCCATAATGATAACACGCATGTAATCAACGCGTTTAGGGATCTCGGCTCCAATCAGTTTTTCGACAGTCATATGCCAGCCGATATTATTGATAGGTGAAGAACAGTAGTTGAGCCGGTCAGTAATCGGTGTTATCTGATTATAGGGTCTTCTTTCCGCCAATTTTTCAAAAGCGCGGTGTATATAGCCTACAGTCTGCTCAGAAGAGATTATTTTCTCCCCATTTACTTTCAGAATATTCTGAAAGATACCATGTGTAGCCGGGTGGGTAGGACCAAAATTGATGGTAGCAATTTCACCGTCAATACTGTCAATGGTCATGTACTCTTTTTCCTTATATCCAAGTTGTTTGTTCAACTCGTCCATATTATTGAGCTTTAAATCTTCCAAAAAATCTGTCATCCTTGTCTTCACGGGTAGCATCCTCCAGAGCGTACTCCTTCCTCAATGGAAAATAGTCCATAGAATCTTCATTAAGGATACGTTTCAAATTTGTATGTCCTTCAAAAATAACACCGTAGAAGTCGTAGGTTTCTCTTTCCATCCAGTTGGCACAAAGATGAATGTCTGAGACAGTTCTGATAACAGGATTAGAAATTGGCAAAAAGGCCTTGAGTCTAATTTTTAGGTTCTGAGTCCAGCTATGCAGATGATAAACAACAACCAACTCTCTATCCTTTTGATCGGGATAGTGAACGGCTCCCAGCAAGGTCAGAAAATTGATAGCGAAACGACTGTCATCCTTCAAAAATTTGATGATTTTATGAGCCATTGCAGAATCCACTTCGATAATAGGAATACCGAAAGAATTCTCTGTCGCTAAGATGGATCCAGGGAAATTTTCATTCAGAAACTCAATTATTTCCTCCGTTTTATTATTGTCCATCATTCAATTTGATATTGTACTTTCCCATTAATTCTTCATATTTGGGTTCATAACGGCGACGAATCGACTCATGCTGAACCAATTTTTGAATATTCATAACACCATCCAAAATCTGTTCGGGACGTGGTGGACAGCCTGGAACATATACATCTACAGGAATAATACGGTCGATTCCCTGCAAAACACTATAAGTATCGAAAATACCGCCTGAAGACGCACAGGCACCGACAGAAAGTACCCATTTGGGCTCTGACATCTGTTCATAAACCTGCTTTAAAACTGGGCCCAGTTTTTTTGAGATGGTTCCTGCTACAATCAGCAGATCGGCCTGTCTTGGTGAAAAGGACATACGTTCCATACCAAATCTGGCAAGGTCGTAGTTACTTCCCATTGTAGCCATAAATTCGATGCCGCAGCATGAAGTAGCAAAAGGTAAAGGCCATAGTGAATTGGAACGTGCCAATGCTACAGCTTTGTCGAGTGTGGTCAATTGATAACCTTCTCCATTGATTACCTGATCATTTATTTCTCCCATTCGAAACCTCCTTTTTTAAGTACGTAATAAAATCCTACAAGAAATAAGCTTGCAAACATAATAACAGCTACAAGCCCTTCTAGTTTTAAGTTGTAGAAGTTTACAGCATAAGGGTAAAAGAAAATTACCTCAACATCGAAAAGTACAAAAAGTATGGCTGTCATAAAATATTTGACAGATACAGGAAAACGGGCATTGCCGGTGGATGGAATTCCGCATTCAAAATTCTCATCCTTTACTTTTGATTTGATCCTCGGACTCAATAAATGAGTTGCGATAAGTGTTGTAATTACAAATCCTGCTGCTACAATCATCTGTATCAGCAGTGGTAAGTAATTGATATTGTGCGATTGATCACCCATTTTATTTCATTAAGTATTATTCAAATTTGCAGGGATTTTTCCTACTGTTTATTTACAGTTCAAATCATGTATACTCAGATACACTTACTTTTTTATTTTTAAAAAAATTAAAACATTGGTTATCAATATTATCTGTAAAGTTTATTAAATCAGAATATTGTTTTTGAATTTCATTAAAACAGTATAAAGATCAGTCAGTTTGTAAGGCAATGAAAATAAATGCAAAATTATATTTTATACAACTAACTAGTTAGCTTTTTTTTAACTTTTATAAAAAAATGTACCTAGTGATATAAAAGAAAAAAAATTAAAAAACTGCCAAATCGATGTTTACAAAAACGCTGCTTTTGAATTGTCAATCTCTTATCCTTTAAATGATTTGTTGCCCTTAAAACCTATTGCCCCGTCCAGCTTTGCACCTGTAAGGTCAACCCCTTTCAGGTTCGAGCCTGTCAGATCCGCATTGTGAAGATTAGTGTAGCTTAAATCGCAATCCGTAAGATCTGCATGCGTGAGGTCAACCCCCGTCAGATCGGCATTTGTAAGCACAGCATCCCTAAAGCAAGCACCGCTCAGGTTACAGTTAACTAAGGTTGCATAGCTCAGGTCTGCATCTTTTAAATTACAGTCAATCAATTGCGCACTGCTCATCAAAGCCTTTGTCAAATTAGCTCCTGCAAGTGTTGCCCCACTCAGGTCAGCCCTGAGCAGACTGGCTTTAGCCAAATTAGCCCCTGCAATGTTGGCATCTATCATTATACAGTTATTAAGTATCACTTTACCCATGTTCAGCTCCTGCAAATCTGCACCACTCATATCAGCCGAGGAGAATTTAGTGCCGTTGAGAATAGCCCCTGCAAAAATTGCCCCTCTTAGATCACTTGCTTCCATATTGGTATGAGAAAGATCGGCAAAGCTGAAATTACAGTCCGCCAAATTTGCCTCTGATAAGTCAGCATTACTGAAATCCGCATAGCTGAAGTCAGCTTTGCTTAAACATTCTTCTGAAAGTCTTGCGCCGGGCAGACTGATTTTTGAAAAATCTCTTTCACCCGCTTCGTATGCCAATAACAATTTATCGTCTGTCATTTGTATTTTAGATTTACTTAAAGAAAAAGGGTCCATTATTGCTTTTAGCCCAATTTGGCCGCTTTACACGGCAAAGTTAAGAAAAGTTATTCAGGATATATTATTCTTATGGAAGAGCCTAAAAAATGAACCTTCAACAGTGCTTAATATTATATCACTATCATTTTCCAGAGTGATCTTACTCATTTTTAGAATATTAGTTTTTTTCGACTTTTGAGTAGAAATAATAATAAATACAAACTAAAATGAAGCAAATAATTATTATCCCCATTATCCTGTTGCTGTTTTCTGCTTTTGCTCAGGCACAGGATGAAAACGAAGGAAGAGCAAATGCCATCTATTTTGAAGGTTACGGAAATAGTCTTTATTACAGTCTGAATTACGATACTCGTTTTCAAAATACTCAAAAAGGATTAGGTGGGAGTATTGGGTTTGGTGCATTCCAAAACATTAGAAATGAAGGAACTTGGATAGATAATTCAACGGGCGGCAGTTTTGTCGGCAGAAATGTAAATTCTAATTTTTACAGTGCGACACTCATGGCAAACTACCTTTGGGGAAAGGGTCCTCATAGTTTGGAAATAGGTGCAGGAGCAGTATTTTTTACTGCCAGAAACTTCGGTTATGGATTTGTAAGAGGAGATGAGAAGCAGTTTAGATCTATTTTTGGAACTATGTCAATGATGTACCGCCTGCATTTGCCAAAGTCTATGTTTCTTCGTGCAGGATGGACTCCATTTTTTGGTCCGGGCAATGACGGATTTGTTTTTATTCCTTATCAATTCGGATTGGGTATAGGATATGCTTTTAATTAGATTTGAGATTTGAGACACTAATTCCAATTTACCAATTACTTTAATAATATGAAAACTATACATATATTATTCATTTTGCCGCTTTTGGCAATGCTGCTGCAACCGCTTAAAGCACAGGATAATCCGGGAAGATCTTCTATTATCTACCTCAACGGATTTGGCAATGCTGTTACTTATGCGCTGACTTATGACAGCCGATTTGCAGACAAACAAAACGGTTGGGGCGGCAGTGTAGGTCTTGGTGGCTATGCCCTTGCAGGAAAATATTTTTTGAACTTACCCGTTCAGGTAAGTTATCTGTTTGGCGAAGAAAATCACTTCTTTGAAATTGGTGGCGGCGTTACATTTTTCAGTTCCAATTTCCGTTGGATAGAAATGGGCAACAACAGCAAGAACAATTACAACCTGGTAGGTACACTCAGTTTCATGTACCGCCTGCAGTTACCAAAAGGATTTTTCCTCCGTACAGGTTGGACACCAATGTTTGGCCAATCCCAATCCAATGATTTCAATGACGATTATGCGGGCATTCACCTGAAAGGAAGAGATTATTTCGGCATTCAGCCGGGCTGGATGGGTATAGGATTGGGTTATTGCATCAGATAAAAATCAAAATAATTTAAAACAATTAGACATAACATTCAGATGAAAAAAATCCTATTAACATTCATAAGTGGTTGTCTTGCTACTTTCAGTTTTTCCCAAACAAGCAAATATGATTTTGTTCCCGGTGAGCAGATTATCTTTTTTGATGATTTTTCTTCAGAAAGCATTGGGGATTTTCCGGTTCAATGGAATACCAACAGCAGTGGGGAAATTGTCACCCTGGACAATCATCCGGGCAGATGGTTTCAAATGACCGGCGGTGGTTTCTATATTCCTGAAGCCAAAGAGAAATTTACTGACAATTTTACAGTAGAGTTTGACCTTTACTCTAAAAATACTTTTAATACTCCATACCTCTATAATACTAACTTTATTTTTGTTTCCGGCACACTTAGTAACCCTAATGAAGGTGGAGCAATACCGGGTAAAGCAGGAACCTCTGTTACTCCCGGATACGAAACAATAGATTGGACAAACTGGTCAGAAAGTGCTGAGGGATATAAAGACAATGGCAATACACCTTTTGGATTTAATGCTGAAGAAAAATACCATGTTGCTTTTTGGATACAAAAACAACGCTTACGCATGTATGCCAACGACAAAAAAGTACTTGATCTGCCCCGTGGTTTGATTGATGGCTATGTTTACAATATTTTCAGAATCCAAACGTCTGATGAAATCACTTTATTCATTGCCAATTTCAGAATAGCCGCCGGTCTTCCCGACATGAGAAATAAGCTGATTACAGAAGGGAAATTGATTTCATACGGAATTTTATTTGATACAAATTCTGACAAGATCAAAGTTGAGTCTGCTCCTTCAATTAAAGAAATTGCTACGGTTTTAAAGGATAATCCTACTGTAAGGGTTAAAATTTCAGGTCATACTGATGCAGACGGTGCCGATGAGGCAAACCTGGATCTTTCAAAACGTCGTGCAGAAAGTGTAAAAAATGAATTGGTCAAAACGCATGGCATTGATGCAGGACGCCTCGAAACAGAAGGAAAGGGAGAAACCCAACCTATTGCACCAAATGATTCGGGTGTAAATAAGGCCAAAAACAGAAGAGTTGAGTTTGTAAAATTGTAAGCTGTCTTTTTGATTTACAGATTTAAATAATGTGCGGATCTTGTCACAAGTGACGAGATCCGCACATTATTTACAACACCTTCAGTGCATCCTTTGCCTGCATATTATTCGGATGTTTTTTGACCAGATGTTCCAATACCTTCCGTGCTTCCATTATTTTTTTCTGATGCAACAGCAGCGCAGCCTTGTTCATCAAAGCATTTTCATAATCGGGGTCGAAAGATAAGGCCTTGTCATAATAATAGTATGCTCTTTCAAAATCTCCCGAGCCTGCTGCAATCAGTCCAAGATTGGCAAAAGTTAGCGGCCGGGCACTATCTTCCGAAAGGACAAAATTAAACACATCTTTGGCTTTGCCAAACTGTGAAAGGCGGGCATAAAGCACGCCCAATTTTTCCTGAAAATCGAGATTGTACTGACGCAGTTTCACAGCCTTTTCATAATAAGGCAAGGCCTGCTGCAATTTCTGAAGTCGGTAAAAGCCCTCTCCTATTCGGTAACAGGTCCAGGCATCTGTAATCTTGCTCAATGACACTGCGGGTGCTTCCTGCATAATACCGGAATAGTTTTCGGCAGCAAAAAGATAATGAATTCTGGTATTAAATTTTGAGTTAAGCGATTCTTTAGACCTTTTTAGGTAAAAAGCGGCAGAATCCAGCACCGACCGCTCTTTCATGTATTTATCATAAAGCGCTAAATAGCCCTTTGCCAGATCAAGATCGCTTGGCTTTGTGCTAGACAGGCATTGCAATCCCAAGAATTTTGCGATTTCTTTCTGCTCTTTTTCCGAAATTTTATTTTTGGCTGTTAACTTGCTGATATTGTGATCCGTAATTGTAATATGCGGAATATCAATACTGCCGCTGCGGCGCATATGACATTTAACACAATTGTCGTTTTCCAGCTTTCTGTCAGCCTCGGGAGCTGAACAGAAATTCTTTTTATTGGATGGGTGGCAGCTGCGGCAGGCCTCATTGGATTTATTACCCTCCTTTGATTTAACGCTGTGATGCGGATTGTGGCAAGTGATACAGGACAGATCCTCCGATTTAAGATAACAAGGACTCATGCGCAGACGGTCGGCCTGAGAAGCCATAATAAAACGTTCATGTGAATTGGTAAATCGTGGCAGATAAACCTGCATAATTTCTGATAAGCGCATACCCGGCTTAAAATCAAAAAAGCTTTTTCCGTCATTCAAGACGGCAACACCCTGAAGGTGACAGCGCTGACAAAGGTCCATTTGCAGATCTCTAGGCAAATGTCTCGGATTGGTAATACTGTAATCGGCATATTTTGAGGTGTCTACCAAAATACCTTTCAGTTTTTCCTTCACATGTATACTGCCGGGGCCGTGACAGCGCTCGCACTCAATCCCGCGGGGCATTTCCAAATATTTATTTTCAGATGCATTTACATGTTTAGGGAAATGATTGTGGCAGGTTAGACATTCGGTAGCAATAATACGGTTGAAACGGCTGTTGGCGCCTTTTTCAAAGCCCGGTGCCAAATCCCATTTACCTTCTTGAGTGTAATAAGTGATAGGTGCCTGAAACAAATAACCGTTGCGTTTAATCATGTGCGAATTGGTATGATGACCCGAACCGATTATATAATCAATCCGCTCCATACGCTTATGCACTGTATCTTTTCCGTTTAATCTAAATTCCAGGACATAGAGAACTGAATCTTTAAAAAATGGTTTATAGTAATAGTCAAGATCTTTGTCATAAACTATAGCGTGTTCATCGAACTTTGCATCACTGCGAAATGGCGTAGCCAAATCAAAAGAGCGACCCATACCGGTTTCCTTGTAAGAATCGTGTACATTTTTGTGACAGCTCATACAGGTATTCATGCCTACATATTCAGCACTGTCACCTAAATTTCTGAATTTTTCTTTGACCCAGGCATAGTCAGTCTGATCAGCTCTTTTACAATAAGCTAAAAGTAGCGGAAGTACAATTAATGTTATACAAACGTAAATGAAACGCAAGGCAATTTTGGTTTATATATCGAAAAAAAATAAATTTAAAAAAGGTAACAGCAACTTAAATTAATATGATGTGTAAGATATGCTGTTTTTGGGAATCCTTCAAAAATTTAACCTATGAACAGATATTGAAAATGGAATCAAATAGGTTGGGGCACTTTTTATTTAAAAAATCGTCAAAATGTCCTAAATCACTATTTTTAATTAAACAAATGCTTATATTTGTATTGTGCTTAATTTTATAAAGTTGAACTTTAAGCCATCTGATATTCATTATTATTTAACTATGAACACATTGAGACTTTATCTGGTAGCATTTCTTCTGCTGCTGATGTCGGCACAATTCCTGTATAAAACGGGGTTCATAGTCTATTTTGTTACTCAAAAAGCACAAATCATTAAGGAATTTTGTGAAAACAAAGATAAACCAAAAATGAAATGCGATGGCAAGTGCCATTTAAAAAAATATGTCAAGTCTGAAATAAAACAGGAACAACAATCTTCCGATACACAGGAAAGTCCCAGTATCCCCGACTTAAAACACCTCAAAAATTTTAACTTTTATTATATCGCAGACCAACTATACTCATGGGATGGTCTTATTGTGTTCATTAACCGCGCTTTTATTGACCAACAATCTATTACTGCCTTCTTTTACAAAGAACATATTGGCAGAATCCACAGCGGTTCTCTATTCCACCCACCACTCGTCTAAAGACTTCTTTTGGCTTGGCAATTGCTGCGCCTAATGCCCATTTTCTTTTTGGGCAGTCCTACACTCCTACCATTTTTTGGTCTGAGAAAACTTCCAGCTGTTCAGCATTTTATGCTTATTTCCTATCGTCGAACGATTTAGGGGCAAAGGTTTATACAATTGTATAACTTTATCCTGCTTCAACCTGTTTTCTATATTGAAAAATACTAGTGTTCGATAGGACTTATACTACAAATTTGCGTACAATTCGTATTTTATTTGTAAATCAATTATTTGATTTACAGCAGTTTCATATATTTTTTTTAATCCAAATCATTCTTTCTTAAATTAGCAAATCATGAAAAAAATCATGCCTAAAATCGCGTTGAGTGTATTTGCACTCACTGTTCTTTTCTCTGCTACAAGCTGCAAAAAAGACAAAACTTACAACCTCAACTTGGGCATTACCTACAAAGTAGGTACCGAAGCATTTGCTTACAATCAGGTTTATACCATTGGTGGTGTAGCCGTAAAATTTACTTTGGCACAAATGTACCTTTCAGGCATTCATATAGAAGATGATGATGCAAACGAAGGACATTATGATGACAAATATTTGTTGATAAAACCTTCTATTGCCACCTATGCTTTGGGCGAATTGACCAATAAAGAAATCTCTCACTTGCATGAAGTAAAATTCAATGTTGGTATTGACTCAACCACCAATCACCAAACTACAGATATGTTCAATGCCCGTCCGGCTACTGATGTTTTATCTGTACAAAATCCTGCTATGCACTGGAGCTGGAACAGTGGTTATATCTTCGTAAAAATTGAAGGTATGGTTGATACAGATGCAGATGGCACTCCCGAAACTGCGGCTGAGTTCCACATAGGTATGGATAGCTACCTGCAAGCAGTTGCTTTGACTACGCACAAAGATTTGGAAGATGGTGATAATACCATCAGCTTGAATTTCAACGTTGCTAAATTGTTTGATGGCGTGAACCTCGCTACTGAGTATGTAACACATACAATGGACAATATGACATTGGCTGGTAAAGTAAAAGCTAACTTGGCTGCTGCTTTCTCTGCGAACTAATATAATAAGCTGTTTTCACAAGGAAGCAGTAAGTGTTACAACTGCTGCTTCCTTTTTCAAAAAAACATATAAAATTAAATTTCTTGCGCCCATTCATCGTCATATTATGCACTTTGCTGATAGGATTCCAAACCTGCTATCCGGGTTTGGTGGGCATCTATTTTCAATTAAATAAACAGTATATACAAGAAAATCTTTGTATTAATAAAGACCTCTCCGAATTACCCGAACTCAATTGCAAAGGCAAATGCCATTTGCGCAAAATGATAGAACTTGGGGCCGATGGCACTATCGTAGATAGTACTAAATCCGAAAACCATGAAAAAGGTCCCAAACTCCAACAATCGGCAGAAGATATAGTGCTGTTTTGCCAGCAGTTCTGCCCTATTGTTTACCACAAAGCAAACACTACAAACATCCCTGACATCAATCGAAGGAGCTACTCATGGCCTTTTCTCGATTTGTCATCACAAATATATCTCTCGGCTATATTTGTCCCACCCAATTTGGCTTAATTCCATACTTCACAATTGTGAATTGATGCCCATTTAAAGGCAATTTACAACACCATAATATATAGTGTATAGTATCTGCCGTAGCCGAATTGATTAAAAAGTATAAGGAGGAAGGTTTGAATTGCATTCAACACCACAAAGGCAATGGAAGACCTCTGGTTTTTGATGAAAGGGAACGCCTCATCATTCAAGAACTGTACTATTCTCCCCTACCCAAAGGTCGTCGTGCGTGGACACTGCGCCTACTTGCCAAAACTGCGGTAGAAAGAGGGCTTTTGAGCCAAATTTCACATACCTCGGTTGCTAATATTTTGGCGAGTTTGGGTATTTATATGGAAGAAACAACTGCTTGTGCAGGATAACATTAAAATAGTTTATAACCTTTGTTTTTTTCAGGGGCATTCGATTTTGTAAAAGAAGTGCAGCTTTTTCAGGGTTCCCTGTGCTTTTTTGTTGGAATACTATTGATAATACTTCGGTGAACCCGGAACGGCTCCGCGAAGCGAGTTTTCGATTTTTTTATCAAAAAATCAAAAACCTTTTTTCTTGGCTCTTGATAATCAAATAGTTAGTTGAATATTAGCACAATCAGAAAAAAAGTTTATTTGTTTGATTATCAATCACCTTCAAAAAGTCACCGAAGTAAAAATTGAAGAATGCCCCTTTTAAAAGGACAGATTAAAAGTTATGTTTTTTGGTGGGGACATCCCCGATTTAGTAGAAGGTGTTCACTTGTTTCCAAGGCCGAGTGTGCTTTTTGTTAGCTACTAATGAAGGATGTCCCTTTTTTATCAATCAATTGAAAAACAAATTATTATCAAATAATTATATGGAATATATCAGCATATTATTGATAGCGATGGCCGTTTATCCCTTTGCATTGGCGCTGAATGAGTATTTTTTCAGCGTAGTAATGCCTTATATCAACCGCCGTCCAATCGAAGCCCTGCACACTAAGGCAATTGTGCAATACTTACTTTTTTCTATGGCTGCATCTATTGGCTTTTTATTGATTTGGAGCGGATTTGAAGAGCTCCTACCCTATTTTTTGGTTGCTAGCGCTATTCTTGTTTATATCTATCAAGGCTTTCAAGCAAGAGCAATTTTGTTTAAAATATCGAAAATGACCTCTAACAAAAAATTAAATAACTGATTATCAAATTTATATACAAAACCAAAGCAATATGAAAAAAATAACCTTAGCTGCAATGCTCGTCCTAAGCAATTGGGCCTTTGGGCAAACATTGGAATGGTCGCAAAAAGCCAATCCTATCAATAATTCTATCAACAGTGTGGCCTTTAAATCGGATGGGCAACAGGTGATGAGTGGTACCAATTGTCACCCTGCTTCAATTCGCATTTTTGATGTAACAGATGGCAGTATGGAATGGGATTTTACGGTTGGCAGCAACTATATGTGCATCATGGGCGTCACATTCAGCAGCAATTCTAACTACTTGGCTGCGATTGAAGAGTTTGGCAATATTTTTATTTTTGACAATAGCGGAACAAGCCCTGTGTTGGTCGATACTATCAATACGGGTACTTCCTGGGGTTTTGCCACAGCAATTTCTCCTGCCAATGACAAAGTAGCCGTCGGCTGTTCCAATGGCAAAATGAAGATTTATAACCTCTCGGATGGAACATTGGCACATGATGTCAATGCACATGCAAATTGGGTGACAACCTTGGCTTATTCTCCGAACGGAAATTTTATCGTAACGGGAGGAAGTGATGAATTAGTAAAAATTTGGAGTAGCACAGGCTCCCTACTTTTCACCTGTAGTGGGCATACAGCCGACATTGCAAGTGTAAAAATAACGCCCGACAACAACTATGTCGTTTCTTCTTCAAAGGACGACCTCATCAAAATTTGGAATATCAGTACAGGTCTTTTGGTGCGCAGCATTTCGGGACATAGCAATGATGTAAATGGCGTTGACCTCTCGCCCGATGGGACTAAAATAGTATCAGGTTCGGCAGATGGAAGCTGCAAAATATGGGAATTTTCGACTGGTGCCCTCATCAGCACTTTTGGGGTGGTCGATAGTGGCGCAGTTTATACGGTGGCCTGGTCGCCAGTTGCCAATAAAATAGTAACGGGCAATGCTTTGAGCGATATTTCGCTTTGGGATGTTTCGGCGGCATTGGGCAATAGCACTGTAGAAAATTTAGCGAGTCCCATTTTCGAGCTTTTTCCCAATCCTACAAGTAATTTTATTACAATTCATCTTCCTGCTGCTGCTAATCTGACAGATGTTACCTTGCACGATTTACAGGGCAGGCTGCTTTTTCAATCGGCATTTCCTGTACAAAAAATTGATGTTCAACAGTTTGCTGCCGGTTCTTATATTCTAAGTGCCAAGGTAAATGGAAAGGCTGTTTGTAGCAAATTTGTTAAAAAATAGCTTGACTGTTTTTAACGATTTTAAAAACAAAAATTAATACACAAATAATTATATATCAAAATTTTACACTTTTAAAACTTAGACAACATGAAAAAAATTTTAGCACTTTGCATCGCAATTTCATTGAGCTTAGGCCTACAAGCACAGACAGATTTAAGCATTCAGTTGGCCAATTATACCAATGGTCAAAGCTTTTCAAATGACACCATCAAAACGGAGTTTATTATTAGTAACCTTGGGACAACCATGTTTCACACTGGAGATACCCTCTATGTCAATGCCCGTCTCAATGGCGATTTAAAATCTTTAGATTTGATGAGTGCCAATGCTACGCCAATTATATTGACAGGCATGTTGCACAATGGCGATACGATGCACTACAATCCTGGTGTTATCTACGGTTCTCAAACACTCCCCTTCTTTCCGGGCGACAGTACTTTAGAAGTTTGTATGATTGTTTGGGGAAAAGGCATTGCAACAGTTGGCAACTACGGCAGCGATGCAAATACAGCCAATAATATCAGTTGTGCAACTTATGACCCCTCATTAACAACAGGCGTACAAAACATTGATAAAGAAAACTTTGTCTTGTCTATTTATCCAAATCCTGTATCTGAACAACTGTTTTTTGAACTAAAAGATGCTGCGCAAATAAGCAGTTTGCAAATTGTGGACATCAATGGCCATATCGTTGAACGTATTCAAAACCCAACTCAAAGCCCTGTTTTGAATGTAAGCAGTTGGTCAAATGGCTTTTATTTTTATCAACTGCAACTTGCCGATGGTAAAATTGCCAACGGGAAAATAGTTGTTAGTCACTAATCAAAAACTTGCAATAAATTGGTTTTAGAATAATTTGAAATGCAGGCGGTGCTGTACTTGACAGGCAGCACCGCTTTTTTAAATCCCATCCTATGCAACATATTTACACAAAATTTTTTTTTCCTTTATTGCTGCTATTTCATTTTTTGTCGCAGGCAAACGCACAAAACGATTTCGGCATTCGCTACGTTCGTTACCCTGCTGGACAAAGCTTTACAAATGATACAATCCGTTTTGAGTATGAAATTACCAATTATGGTCCAAATACAGTTCCGCAGGATAGTTTACTGAATGTGCAGTTGCAAATAGATGAATACTTTTTTGCACTCGACCTGCTCGGACAAGGCCCCACGCCCATTTCCGTTCCTACAACCCTAGCGCCCAATCAATCTTTTATAGACGATAAAGGTTATTTGTTGGGTCCAGCAACTGTGAGTTATTTGCAAAGAAGTGCTGCTACCTTTTGCCTTATTGTTTACGGAAGACTGAGCGACCCAGTAGATACACTATTCCCCAATGACCCGAACCCAGGCAATAATAAGACCTGCCTTAGTTTTTCCAATGGGCAAATAACCGCACTTGCGCAGACATCGGCGATTCAGCCCTCCGCAACAAGCTTCAATGTTGATATTTTTCCCAATCCAACAGCAGGAGCATTGAATATTGACTGCCATGACAGCTCTGTCGATAGAATTGAAATTTACGATATATTGGGACAATTGGTTTGGGAAGAAAAACTTGCCGCCTCTAATGTTCAACTCAGTCTTTCAGGTTTAAAAACAGGCATTTATGGCTATATTCTTTACGGAAACCATAAAAGACTGCATTCGGGAAAAATTATTAAACAATAAAATAAAGCCCGATGAACAGCCAACGATTCAAAATATTATTTCTCTTTTTTTTGCAACTTTTTGCGACTGCAAGCCAAGCGCAAAGGCTATTTGGCTATATCAAAAGCAACTCAGGCGAGCCCATTACAAATGCGGCGATATATGTATTGAATACCACAAAGGGTACTTATTCCGATTCTACGGGCTTCTATCAGCTCGCTTTGGCGCGGGGCAATCACCAAATAGCAGTCAGTGCAGTTGGCTACGCCTCCTTTATTCAATCGTTCACTATTTTGAGTGACTCTAGCACCTTGAATATCAACCTTTCGGAACAGGCAATTGGGCTGCATGAAGTATTGGTTACAGCCAATAAAAAAGAGGAAAGAGCCTTTGACATTCCTAGCGCGATCACTGTATTGACAGCAGAAAAAATAGAAGCAGGGCGGATTTGGGAACTAAATCAACTCGTCGGAGCTGTTCCCAATTTGCAATATGGCAATCTTGGTGTCAGATACCAACAACAAATCGCCATTCGCGGCATAAGCGTTTTTAGCGAAAATCCATCCGTTGCTACTTATATCGACGGCGTAAATGCCTTGGATATTGCCGCAAATGGG
>JBIKQC010000313.1:0-6064 GCA_044349855.1 Saprospira sp. | reverse complement strand
TCATATTTAATCTACTTTTTACAACTTGTTTTAGTCAAGAAATATAAATATAATAGAATAGCTATTTTACAATTCTGACCTCTCCGCTTACTACAGTATTGCTCCAGTTTTGAGCCCGATCCTTTATTCTGATGCTGAAAGTTGTGGTTTCAGAAGTAGCACTGCTGTTCAAAAGGATTATATTGGTCAATACCAATTGCAGCTGTCCCTGTACAATGAGCGATGCTCCATCGGGAGAGCGCGGAGAAAGATGATAGCCAAAAATCAGATTTTGAGGATCACGATTATCTACGAGCTCTATCACTGTTGAATCGGGGCTTGAATTACCAAGATCACCGTCACCGTCGCGATAGGAAATTGTAAATACCAATGAATCACTAAATTCTTTTATTTCAGTGTCATTTATAGATATCAATTCCAAGGTAGGGATTTCTGAAATCACCAAATTATCTTTCTTTTTGCAGGCTACTGCCAAAAGCAATGCACAGAAACAAAAAGCTAAAGCATATTTATTCATGGATAGTATTTCTAAATGTTATTTTGAATTTTCACAGAACTATCGGTCAATTTACTGAAGTACCATCGAATAATAAAGTATTATCGGTGCTTGAGTACTTGATTGAGGAATCTCAGTAGCAGTGGCATGATCATTATCTTTCACATAAGTTCTGATGTAAACAATGTCACCTGCCTGAAATCCCAATGAAGTTGGATTGATCGTCACTTTATGAGTGTATTGCAGCGGAAATCCGACATTGATAAAACTGAATGCAAAACTGGATAACAATGGTGTAAGCGGACTTAGTGTCAAATTGGCCGCGACTGCATTGCTAAAATCAAATGGATTTTTTGAAAACTTAATCTGATTCACTGTCAGCAAATTGCCAAAAATTGTATCTCCGGTTGTTGTTTCTTCCAAATAACAGAAATATAGGTCGATACTGGCATTTGCCGGTGCCAAAAATGGCTGATAGGGCTGCCCACCCCTAACGGTATCAATCCGCTGATTGGAGGAAGCCGGCAGATAAGCCAAAAGTCCTAGTCCGCTGGGCTGTAAACTGCTTTGAGTAGGATTTACACCATAGATATCTTTTGCACCGTTGTCAATCCAGGCAGCAATATTATCCAAGACCTTTTGCGGTAACAGATTTCCGCTCGATGGCATACTTTCAAAATTTGGGGGATTGTGCTCACTTACACGTTTCCAAAGCATTGATTTTGTTTTATCTCCCGGATAAACTCGGTATTCCAATGGATTTGTCGAATAATTTTTGACAATTCCGTGACGTACCAATGTGTTGTAGGAACTTTGCACCGTTCTGAAATCCGGTTCAAAACTGCCATCATGACAGCCCGGCACATTGCATGATTTGCTGAAAACATAATTGTGCAATCCTAAAAAACTGGCTGAGTCGATACTTATCTGCGGAATCTGATAGGTCGGATAAGTAAGCGTATCGTATGGATTAAACGGAAGTTCCGGGTCTTTTACACAGCCGGTCGGGACTATGAAAATACTGCCTGTCAAGGCTATGAAAAATATAAATGTCAGATATCGCAACATATATTTATTTAAAGTTTTGTACAAATAATCAGTTCATTTTTTATTACCGCAGACTAAAAGTCAGCGTCTAGGTATGGTACTCTAAAACCTTAGGCAGAAGCCATCGGTTTTTCCTTATTTCCTTCAAAATTGTAGTGCTCACTCCGTTCGGTTCTTGGAATCTTAAAAAACAGAGGATAAACTTTGCGCATACCTTTGCGAACTTTGCGGTAAAATTTCTAGATTAAGTCTTTCATCTTTAATCTTTAATCTTTAATCTCTTTCTTACACAAAAGCCTGTGTCAAGGCATTTCCACTAAGCATTCCTGAAGGAATATCAGGTAAAAATCCAAGAATATGCGCAATTGTCGGCACTACATCTATTGCCTCACCTACCGGACTTGCCTGAGAACCGATAACCTGATTTTGAACAACTTTTCCGCTGGGCCCGACTATCAGGGAAAAAATACGGCGGGCATTATTATCACCTGTATGGTCAATTGCTCTTAGTCCGTTACCATCAACAATATTGTTGGGTTCAAGATTACGGCCATGTTCCGGCATACAGATCATAATGGTGTCATTGGCCAAAACAGGGTCGCTCTGAATTTTATCCCAAAGCCAACCCACACCATAATCAGCGGCATGCAACAGACCCAAATGCGAAGAATAGTTTTGGTGGCAGATGTCAGAGTTGAAAGTATTTATCACCATCAATTCCGGTTTGAAACGGTCCATCACCTGCCAGGCAGCAGCAATATTGATAAGGTCACCTGTCAGCAAAGATGGATTATTGCCCGGAGTCGGCAGCGGAATAGTTCCATTAGATGCACTTTGTACCATGTCCAAAATAAACTGCCGGATAAGTTCTCTGTCACCGTCGGTATTATAGATGCCTGGCAGATCAGCCACCGTTTTATCAAAATTATTATTCAGAAAATTGCGGATCTTGTTGATACGGGCCACATCATCGGGCTGATAATTCACAGCTTGATTAAAGGCAGTCAATCCCAATTCCAAAACTGAGGCAGGACGCATATAGTTTGCACCAAAAGTGGGCCCGTAAGAAGGATGACTGCTGTAATTCAACGATGAATAAGGACCAAGTCCTTCCGACAACCACCAGGCATTCAGGGCCGATTCACCGGGACTGTTATGTTTTCGGTAATATTCAAAAATTGTTGGAAAATCTGGATTTAGATTTAGGTTTAGACCTGTCTCAGTATATTTGCCTGTAATAGCAACAGTATGACCATTGTAATGTCCTGTTGGCCCTTGCGAATATCTTACTTCCTTGAAAAGTGTACCTCGCTGCTGAAGCGGTGTAGTCAGAATTGGATTCCAAGGCGTATGTACCAATTGATTCAATGGCGTGGCGCCACTCAACATATTAGGCATGATATTACCATTGGACGAAAAACCTGTTTGTGCCGAAACGTAAAGTTTATCGACAGTTTCCTGATTTCTAAGGCCGCCGGCAAATAATACAAATACTACGTGATTGGCGATACGGGTACCAGATGCAGCAAATAGTCGGCCTGTCGGCAATATATATGGTGCAATAATAGCTGTGGCGCTAATGAGTCCGGCGTTTTTTATAAATTCTCTTCTTTTCATATAATTAGACTAAAAGATTCAGAGACTGTTAGATTTAGAGACTGCTTAAAATCTAATAAAACTTATATTCATTACTTCCGGCAAAGGCCTCATAAATCAGTTCGGGAGACATTCCGGGATCGTTTTCAATGCTTTCTTTCATGAATTTTGCCTCATAAGGCGTTGGTTTTCGCAAATAAAAACGGATATAAGTTTCTTCCACAAATTTTGGAATATCATCACGCATCTCCAGATCTGTTGGGATTTGGACAGTACTGCTGTTTACATAATTATTAATAATCAAATTATCGGCAATCTGCTTATCACCCAATGCGCTGCGCAGTTCCGTCAACTCATTCAGTTCCTGCTGTGAAACAGAGGAACGGAAAAGATTGGAATACAAAATGGAAACAAACTGAGAAGAAGACTTTTGCTTGTCTTTCTCAGCGCTGGATTCATACACAACTTCAGAACCTACGTCATATATATAACGGTATTCTTTTTTGCAGGACATTCCCAAAACTGCAAGGAAAATGATGGAAAAGATAAATTTTTTCATGTCTGAGTAAAATTATATTGTATTAAACTTAGCCTTAAAACCCTGTATATTCGACAGTAGCGGTTAATATCCGTTGAATATCTTTTATAGATTTGCTGCCATTGGAAAGGGCTTCCGTAAGGCTGGCCATTTCATAAGAGGTTGGCATTCTGGAAAGCAGATGCAGATAGCTGTCGATAAGGAGTCCTTCGTAAAAACCTGCACTTGTGGTCATAATATTTAAAAAATCACCTCTGCTGCTGCCATCGCGCATAAAAATTCTGGCAGACTGACCGTTGACCATTGTTTCACTGTTGCTTTGTTCCTGATCTGTTGGGGATCTTTTCAGGTAATTTTCATAACAGGAAATTACAAAATTTGTAACGCCCATATTTATCTGATCATAAGCATAACA
Source organism: Saprospira sp. (assembly GCA_044349855.1). Classification (GTDB taxonomy): domain Bacteria; phylum Bacteroidota; class Bacteroidia; order Chitinophagales; family Saprospiraceae; genus Saprospira. Next base: position 1,972 of record JBIKQC010000313.1, on the reverse strand, counting down.
GTTTGCCATTCTTTTTTTGTATTCATTGATTGTAATGACACCACGATGATAGTCATAACTTGCATTAGAGACTAGGACCATTTTTGAAGCCTCGTAAGCCCAATATTGGGATATGGCAGAATCACCGTTGGCAATAGCCAAGGATCTGAAGTAGTTAAGATCATTAATAATTACAATTGCAGTAAGCGAATCATAAATACCATTGAACATGGGCGCTATATAAACATTGTTAAATTGTGTCACATAATCAGCACCATTCTGCAGGGAACTGATAAAACTGACTCTTGCAGCGGAATCAAGACCGTTAGTCTTTAAATTGCTAACCCAATAATCTCTGTCGGCAACAGTTGGCTCTGCCCCGCTAATATCAATATAGGCTCTGTTTACGTAGGATTGAATTTGAAGGTTTGTGACCGCTTCATAATAAGGCACCCTATTGTCAGGGATGACAACATCGTTTGTCTTTTTGCAGGATGTTATCAGAAATATAATTATCAGCAATTCAACAGATAATATTATAAATTTGTGCTGTTTCATACAATTCAGTAAGGAAATTAGGAAAACAGTAAGTTTAGAACTTATATATTAACGTCAAGATATTAAATTTTGGCTTATTTTTTATAAATTTAACATTTATAACTAGTCATTCTTTCATTTTTTTGGCAAAGGGTGTTGAACTTTATTATAAATTTATATCTTTGCCTCACTTTTTATTAACACATATAAAAACTATTGTACAATGCCATATTTGTTTACGTCAGAATCGGTATCAGAAGGACACCCCGACAAAGTAGCCGATCAAATCTCCGATGCGTTAATTGATAATTTCATGGCCTTTGATCCAAGTTCTAAAGTAGCTTGTGAAACATTGGTAACAACAGGTCAGGTTATATTAGCCGGTGAGGTTAAATCTAAATTGTATCTCGATGTACAGACAATCGCCCGCGAAACGATTCGTCAGATTGGTTATACCAAATCCGAGTACATGTTCGATGCGAACTCATGTGGAATTCTTTCTGCCATTCACGAACAGTCTTCTGATATCAATCAGGGTGTTGAGCGCACAAATCCTGAAGATCAGGGTGCAGGCGACCAAGGTATGATGTTCGGTTATGCTACTAAAGAAACAGACAATTATATGCCGTTGGCGCTTGACTTGGCACATAAAATCCTTCAGGAACTGTCTCTTATACGCAACAACGAATCAGCATTGATTCCTTATCTCCGTCCGGATGCAAAATCTCAGGTTACTATTGAGTATTCTGATGACAATGTTCCACAGAGAATTGACACTATTGTAGTTTCTACACAACATGACGATTTTGCGCCTGAAGCGGAAATGTTGGCCAAAATCAAAAAAGATATCGTTGAAATCGTAATCCCTCGCATCATGGCTAAGTTGAAGCCTGAACTGAGCGCTTTGTTCAATGACAAAATTACTTACCACATCAACCCAACAGGCAAATTCGTTATCGGTGGCCCTCACGGCGATACCGGTCTTACAGGCCGTAAAATCATCGTTGATACTTATGGCGGAAAAGGTGCTCACGGTGGTGGTGCATTCTCCGGTAAAGATCCTTCCAAGGTTGACCGTTCTGCTGCATATGCAACACGTCACATTGCCAAAAACTTAGTAGCTGCAGGCCTTTGCGATGAGATCCTTGTTCAGGTATCTTATGCAATCGGTGTGGCTAAACCTTGCGGTATATATGTAAACACTTACGGCACTTCAAAAGTAAGCATGACTGACGGTGAAATCGCTGACAAAATCAGTGAAATCTTCGATATGCGTCCTTACTTCATCGAACAGCGCCTCAAACTGCGCAATCCTATCTATCAGGAAACCGCAGCTTTTGGCCACATGGGTCGTAAGAACGAAATTGTAACAAAAACATTCAAAGGTCCTGATGGAACTATCGTAACTAAAGAGGTTGAACTCTTTACTTGGGAAAAATTGGACTTTGTTGATAAA
>JBIKQC010000312.1:0-6077 GCA_044349855.1 Saprospira sp. | reverse complement strand
CAATTACAGAATACCATTTATCAGTTTGAGCATAAGGATGGCGTAGTAACAAAAATTGATAAGGATTCAACACAGTTGGCGAATGCCATTTCATTGGGTTCCAATATTATCATTACTACCTTACAGAAGTTTCCCTATATTTTGGATAAAATTGGAGAATTACCTTCCAGAAAATATGCGGTAATCATAGATGAGGCGCACAGTTCGCAAGGTGGCGAAGCGACAAAGAAAATGAAGGAGGTTCTTTCCGCAAAATCGCTGGAAGATGCGCAGCTGGAGGAACAGGATTCGGGATTGGAAGAAGATGCGGAGGATGAAATCAGAAAGTCGATGCAGGCGAGAGGAAAACAGAACAATTTGAGCTTTTTTGCCTTCACTGCTACGCCAAAACCAAAAACAGTTGAAGTTTTCGGAACAATGGGTGTGCATGGAAAACCAGAGCCATTTCACCTCTATTCAATGAAACAGGCGATCGAGGAAGGATTTATCCTGGATGTACTCAAAAACTATACTACTTACAATACTTATTTCAAATTATCGAAACAGATTGAAGAAGATCCAAAGGTAAATAAGAAAAAAGCTGCAAGAGCCATAGGCAGGTTTATGTCGCTGCATCCGCATAATCTCGCCCAGAAAACAGAGGTTATATTGGAACATTTCCGACAGGTGGTTTCCAAAAAAATTGGTGGTAAAGCTAAGGCGATGGTGGTAACCAGTTCCCGCCTGCATGCAGTGAGGTACAAAGAAGAATTTGACAAATACATCAGTGAAAAGGGATACAATGACATAAAAACGATTGTCGCTTTTTCAGGAAAGGTAATTTACAATAATGCTCCTGCTGGAATCAGCGAGGCGGAAATGAATGGATTTTCGGAAAAGGAATTACCCCAAAAATTTGCTTCGGATGAATATCATCTTTTGCTGGTTGCAGATAAATATCAGACGGGTTTTGACCAACCCCTGCTGCATACGATGTATGTGGATAAAAAACTGTCGGGAGTAAAAGCGGTGCAGACCCTATCGAGACTGAACCGAATGTGTGTGGGAAAGGAAGATACCTTTGTTTTGGATTTTGTGAACGGTACAGAGGACATTTTGAATTCCTTCCAACCTTATTATGAACTGACTTCGATCAAGGAAAACTCCGATCCGAATTATCTTTACGATCTGAAAGCTGCGCTGAAAAATGCAAATGTGATTTGGGAATCGGAGATAAATAATTTTTGCAATATCTTCTTCAAGTCTGCAAAATCTTTGTCGGTCAGTGATCAGGGTAAACTTTATGCCTGTGTAGCACCCGCTGTTGACCGTTATAAACAACTGCCAGTTGCATACGGTGCTGAAGATACAATTGGGAATGAAGTCACTCAGGAGGATTTTAAAAATACCATGCAGAGTTTCAACAGAACTTATTCATTTCTTACTCAAATTATGCCATTCTACGATGTTGAACTGGAGAAACTATACACTTATACCAGATTCCTTTTCAAAAGTCTGCCAAGAAGCAGTGAGATCGATAAATTCAAACTGGGAGATGAGGTATCATTGGAATACTACCGACTGCAAAAAGTAGCGGAACACTCCATTGTGATGGAAAATCAGGGCGTATTTGAGCTGGAAGTCGGAGGTCAGGCGGGATTGCGCCTGTCAAAAGAAGATGAAGCTGCCTTATCTGAGATTATTGAAGTTTTGAATAAGCGATTTTCTACTGAATTCAACACAGCAGATAAACTTTTCTTTGACCAGATTGAAGAAGAAATGGTACTGAATGAAGGGTTAGCAGAACAAGCAAAAAATAATCCTATCGAGAATTTCAAATTCGGATTTGAAGATATTTTCATGGATAGTCTGATCAAAAGGATGGAACAGAATCAGGATATATTCACAAAAATGATGGATGACAAGGAATTTGGCGCAATCGTAAAGGGGTATATGCTGAAGAAAGTTTATGGTAGGTTGAGTAGGTAATCAGGATTTATTAAAACTATCAATCCTTAGACCTACGATAATTGATAAACTTTTGAAACTTATTGTAAATCTTACTCGTAGTATACTATAAAAAAAATTATGAGTTATAAGGATAATGAAATTACTATCACAATAGAGCGTTCCTGTATGGTGGTTAAATCCAACAGTTCAAAAACGCTGGAAGAAACCAAATATTTTTTGGATACAGTCAATTCTGTTAAATTTCAAAAGTATAATTTTACAACTAAAAATGATGACACATCCGAATTAGCCGATTTTCTTTTTACTTTTTCCATTTTCTGGTGGGTATCAACATTGTTTACAACCTTCAGTATAAATCACCCAAAGGGGATTGAACATGATACGTATCTATATATTATGGAATCCCGCTCTTGGTGGGTTGAGAATTATACTACCTTATTAGTTGTTATAAGTTTTTTATGTTTGGGGGTTTTACTTATTGTTGGAGGATTTATGATTAGAAATAAATTTTTTGATTTTAAAAAACGATTCCGTTATTTGTTAGTAATAAATGAAAAGGAATGGTACTTATATTTTAAAGACACTGAGCAATCAAAACAATTCTATGATTTGCTGCTTCAAGAAATTAAAGTTTCAAAAAAAATATAGCGGTAAAGCCTGTAATGGAACCTTAAACTTAACAGGAGTTAATTTATTAAGAGTAGATTTATCTGGATTAGATTTAAGTGATGGTAAAACTTTTCAATCAGGATTCATCAAAACTATCAATTCCTAGACACTCGATGCAATCGACCACCGACATGAAGGGGTTAAACGGATTAAAAATAAAGGTACTTGTTCCCTTCTGAACACACTAAAGGTACTTGTTCCCTTCTGAACATAAAGATGAGGTGCTTGTTCCCTCCTGAACATCGCAGGCAGTTGCGTTTCTGCTACTTAAAAAAAAGATGATATTTTAATTAATGTCATCTTTTTTTAAAAATAGCTGGTAGGAAATTCAATCTAATCAAGCTAGATAAACTACCAATACTTGGAACTAATCATATAATGTTATATTAATAAATTGATTATTCAATCACGCTTTGTATTACTGTGGTGGGGGTAGACCATTAATACCTTCATGATCTTCCGATGTTGCGGAAGTGGGTTACTTTACCTTCGTTTAGTGCGCTTCAGAAAATGAAGTTCTGCATAATGTAAAAAAGTTTAAAGGTAGGGTTAAAACAAACTCTACCTTTATATACTTACAACACAAAACTTACACCTATGAAAAACATCATTGTAATCCTATTCGCACTTTTGAGTGTAAATTCATTCTCTCAAACAAGAGAAGGTTTGATCGCATTTAATAAAAGAAATGATCCTACCATTAAACCAGTTCCAGTTGTTAAAAAACCAATAGTTAAATCTGAACCTGGTAAGGAAACAAGAGAAACGCATGTAGATTTCAATAACATCAATAAGAAATTTTTGGAAACATTGATGATTGAAAAATGTAATGGAGAAAGAGATAAATTCAAACAACCACATGTGATTTTTAATCCTGTTTGTTCACTCGCAGCGCAACATCATAGTGAATATATGTTACATTATAATATACTTAATCATGATGAAAGTTATAATGGTTTTAATGGTCAATTTTTTGATTATTATCATGATGAGAATGTACCTGAAGGTACAATCGGTAGTTATGGTATAACGTTTAGTGATAGATTAGATCATTTCACAAATATATATAATAAAGAAAAAAATTCTAAAAAAAAGTATTATGCAGAAACAGAAATATGTAGAAGTTTAGGTAATAATATATACCCTAATTTTAGTTACACTTATGATGAATTTGCATATATGTTAGTACATGGTTATATAAAATCTAAATTACACTATGAAGCAATGACTCAAAATAATGTGAAATATTGTAGTTTTAATATTGCACATACTTTTAAAGATGGTAGATTGAAATTATATCTCACTGGTCTATTCGCAATAGATGAATGGTATTAATAAAAAAAGTGACATTCTTTATCGAATATCACTTTATAAAAACTTTTTCACTGTCCGTTGGAAAAGTTTAAAAACCATTCTTTCTTATCAGAGAAAGACGCTGTGCAATATTTCTACGGATATCGCGCACCATTCAGTAAAATAAATCTACTCTATGACATTTATCGATTGTCACCACCGCTGCAGTACTAATCTATAATCATAATATGGTTCAAGTTAGTTCCAAAAAACTAAAGGGATTATCATAATCAATTCCACAACCAAAAATTCCAATCAGGATTCATCAAAACTATCAATTCCCAGACGCTCGATACAATGGGCGATTGCTGCAAAATCTACCGTATAACTGTTCGATAATTCAAACAAATTTTCTACAAAAAACAACCCATCAGTACTATTACTGATGGGCTTTTTTGTTTTTAACTATGGATATCCGCTAAAAATGACACTGCTTTTTCTTGAAGATATGGCCGTAGTATCAGCAAAAAACACCTTTCCTTCCGTACCTGAATTTGTGGCTGTACCCTTCCATCCGACAATAGTTAAAGTTAAATTAGACCAGTCACTGCCTGCAGTAGAAAAAGTAAGGGAATCTGCCGTGGAACCTTGTGAATAATTACATATTTATGCGAATCAAGTGTTAAAAAAGATCTTTTTTTACATCAACGGCTTAGAAATATTTGCCATAATAATTTGACATTATGGTATTTATACAAACAATGCGCAGTTTTAACAGGTCAGCCCTACGGGGCTTAAAAATTTTGTTTGCATCTTAATACTAAGAATAGGTCGCTCCTCAGGAGTGAAAATTGCTCCGTAGGAGTCAAATGTTATTAGCTATAATTGAATAAGATGAAAAAAAAAGCCCCGTAGGAGTGACCTGTTCCTTTGTTCAGCCCCATTGGGGAGATATTTTTGTAGCCTAAAGGGCGAATATTAAATAGAGCTCCTTCGGAGCGGCATCTTTGATCATCTCATCCTGCCGGAGGCATTCTTTTTTCTTAATAAAAAAGAATCAAAAAATCAAGTCGCAGTTTAGGAATGAGTTGTCAATATATATAACAAGTTCACTTGTTTTTTTGATATTAACATCGTTGCAAAGCCTCGCCGGAGCACCACTCCGCCTACGTTTTGCGCCTTGTTATTACCAAAAAAATCTGCGTTCCTTTTGTTAACATATTCACAACCCATTCCTAACGATAAAATTGGGCGTTGTCATCATTGCACCTGAGATTACTTTTCTACGCATGCCCAATTTTCTCTGACCTGCGACGCTTCAAAAGCGGTCTCCTTCGGAGCAGTTTATTTTGCCATTTGTCTGATATGCCTGTTTTAGGCAAATCAACTCAATACAAAAAAATGTTTTTAGCTATCGGGTTGAGGGCTAAATCTGTCTTTTAGAAATTTAACAACTGACAAAGCCCCTTCGGGGCGAGCTGTCCTTAGGCATGAAATGCCGTAATGATTCTATAGCTTTTCATCAAATAAAAGATAAGAACAAATAGCTTTAAAAAACACTGAAAATTACAAGCCGCAGGCACCATTTCAGAATGGCGGAGGTACCAGCATATAGAAGCGGCCCTCGGGGGATTTTGTAAAGTCGTTCGGCCGAACGACTCAACAAACTCCCCCAAAAATGCATTGGCTCCGACTTGATTTTTTGTTACTTTTGTCTCGTCAGCTACTGACGAGGCAAAAGTAAAAAAGAGATAAAAAAGGCTTTAGCCTTTTGGGAATTACACCATCAGACCAATTGTTCTTTTTAAATCAACGATTATGGAAATCCTTATCCTGCCGGAGGCATTCTTTTTTCTTAATAAAAAAGAATCAAAAAATCAAGTCGCAGTTTAGGAATGAGTTGTGACACTTTATTAATTGACAAGTCTATCTGTACTCAGAAGGTTTTTTTCCAAAACGTTCAAAGTACATTCTATTAAAATGCTGAAGACTTTGAAACCCACAGGTGTTACAAAGTTCTGTTAATGTTTTAAATGATTTATTTTCAAGTCTTTCTCTTGCATTTTGAAGTCTTATTTCTCTAATAAAATTAAGCGGTGTGAGCCCGATATGCTTTTTCACAAAACGATATAGCTGTCTTTTGCTTACCATCATTTTTTGCGCTA
>JBIKQC010000311.1:0-6078 GCA_044349855.1 Saprospira sp. | reverse complement strand
TTTCGGAATACTTGCGGGTTACAATATCACAAAACAGTTGTTTTTGTCCTATGCATTTGACTGGTCTTATGCTTTACAAACTGTAAGATTTCATGGTGGCAGCCACGAAATAATGCTGCGATATGACTTTATTTTCTCGCCGAGACATAAGTCTGTTTCACCACGCTATTTCTAGTAGGCAGGCTAATTATTTTAAAAAATGCACTCAATTTATAAAATGAAGAACAGGTATATAACAGGCTTCCTTTTTCTGCTACTTTTTTCCGGAGCAGTAAATGCCCAAAAATCGCCACAGGAGATAAAAGGAGATAAATGCTTTGCCAATTTTGCTTATAAAAATGCCATTGAAAAATACAATACGGCAGATAAATTAAGCCTTGAAGGCATGAGAAAAGTTGCTGAAGCCTATAGAAAAATCAGAAATTATGCAGAAGCAGAAACTGCTTACACCAAATTTATGGCTGAAAATAATTATACTGATGATGATATGTATAATTATGCCATCGTTTTAAATACAATTGGAAAATACAATGAATCTGAACAATGGTTTAAAAAATTTGTACTCAAAAATCCTACGGACAGACGTTCAAAAGATTATTTGCTGAACGGTAAGAATTTAGAAAAACTGTTGAAAGATGAAGGCCGTTATGCGGTTGAAACTATTTCGATAAACACAAATCATCAGGATTTTGGTCCTGCATATTGGGGCAAGAAACTCGTTTTCGCCTCAAGCATTGAAAGCTACGGTCCTATAAAAAGATCTTACAGTTGGAATGAAATGCCGTATCTTGATATTTTTGTTGCTGATATAATTGACAATGGTCAGTTGGATGAACCAAAAAGTCTGAACAGGCACAAGAAGGATATTAATAAAAAACTGCATGAGGGCCCTGCTGCTTTTGCAAAAAATGGGACATACATGGCTTTTACCCGAAGTAATTATGAGGGAATGAGTGATGATAATGTGATCAAACTTGAAATACATTTCAGCGAATTCAAAGACGGTGCATGGCAGGAGGAGAAGGCATTCAAATTCAATAATGCACAATATTCTGTTGGTCATCCCTGGTTGAGCGAAGATGGAAACACCATGTATTTTACCAGTGATATGCCGGGTGGTTTTGGAGAGGCCGATATTTACCGAATTGAACGAGAAAATGGCGGGGAATGGGGGAATCCGGTAAATCTTGGAGATAAAGTTAATACAGAGGGGGATGAAATGTTTCCTTTCTATCATGGAAAAAAGGATATACTCATATTTGCATCGAGCGGTCACATTGGATTGGGCGGATTGGACCTTTTTATGACTGTTTCAAAAGAAGGAGCTATTCAAAAAATTATGAACATGGGAGCTTCGATTAACTCCGGATATGATGATTTTTCACTGATTTTGGATCCGGAAATGAAAAATGGTTATTTTGCTTCCAACAGACTCGGTGGTAAAGGAGATGACGACATTTACAAGTTTAAAATCCTTAAGCCATTCATTTTTACAAAAACAATCAGAGGAAGATCAACCGACAAGAGTGGAAATATTCTTCCAGGTGCAACAATCAGTCTGCTTGATGAACAAGGCAATGAAGTAGCTAAAACTGTTGCAGATGAAAGAGGCAGTTACAGTTTTATTATAGATGCCGATGATAGGTTGTACAGTTTGGAAGGTAATAAAGACCGATTTGAGAAAGGTGTAAGTCCTAAAGTTAATACCGAAGGAACGGAAGAGGTTTTCATTGCTGATGTTGTGCTGAATAGAATTCCTTTGAATCTTGTTTGTGAATTGAAAGATCAGGATACAAATAAACCCCTTGGATCTGTAAAAGTGAAAATTACTGATAAACTTACAGGAGAAACTAAGGAGTTTGAAACGTCGGCAAATGGTGATTTTACAGAATCACTTGAAGGATATTTGGAGAATGACAGCATGGATTTTGCAGTAGTATTTGAAAAAGAGGGTTATGAGCCTAAAACAGTCAGTTTAGAAAAACTGAGGGTAGTTAACGGAAAAGTAGTTATTAAAGAAAATCTTGTTCCTTTGAAACTTGTCGTTGGTAAAGACCTGGGAGAATTGATTAAGATCAACCCTATCTATTTCGACTACAATAAATACAATATCAGAAAAGATGCCGCTGAAGAATTGGATAGGATCGTTAAAGTGATGAGCGATTATCCTGAACTGGTAATTGAATTGGGATCACACACAGACTGTCGTGGTACTTATAATTACAATGAAACACTTTCCGACAAACGCGCAAAATCATCAGCTGCTTATATAGCTTCAAGAATAAGTAATCCGGAGCGGATCTACGGTATGGGTTATGGCGAAAAACGACTGAAAGCAGATTGTGCCTGTGAGGGTGCTGTTAAGTCGAACTGTTCAGAAGAGAATCATCAGTTAAACCGCCGGACTGAATTTGTTATTATCAGTACAACCGGATTTAACTCCTTAAATATTGATTCATTAAAGCAAAAACCTCGTTTTGTAAATGGTAAAACTGTAGTAAATAAATAAATTGAAAATAGCGACAATAGCACAGGTTTGTTTAAAGACATTGTAAAAAGCCCATCTTCAGGTAAGAACGAGCATGTGATTATATTAGGTTCTTACAGCAAAGAGGCCTATGCAGATCAGACGGCCAAAGAGCTTGTAAATTATGGATTTAAAGTCAACAGCAAAAAAATCATAAATGGGTTTACCCGAATTGGTGTTTATGTTTATTGTGCAGACAAAGAAGAATTGGATGCCCGTTTAAAGGAGTTTAAAAAGAAATATCCGAATGATATTTGGGTATTATCTGATGAGAATAAATAGAAAATTATTAATTAAGTAATTAATAATGGGGACATCCAAATTATTGGTTGCCCCCATTTTTAATGCCTATTAGTTATATCTGCAAAAGATAGTTTTCTAAACTGATATCGGCGGAAAGCTGCATTTTTTTTCTGATTCGATGCCTGCTTTTATCAATTGCATCTGAACTCATGTTCAGAATTTTGGCGGCTTCCTTACTGACCAAACCCTTGTGCAATAGGCTGCAAATAGTAAGCTGCTGCCTGCTTAATTCCGGATGTTTGGCGCTCAATTTTTCGATAAAGCCCTGCTGTCCGATGTCAAGCCTTGATTTATACCTATTCCAATCGGGTTCGGTAAGATCATTAAATATAATATTTTTTATAATTTGCTGAATTTGTTCACTTGGGTCTTTATCTTTTAAAGCCAGTTGCATTTGTTTTTTTATGGACTCTAAAAGTGTTTCATTGTGCTGTAACTGTAATGAAATGCCTAAAATTTCCTGCAATTGAGCTTCTTCTTTGGCTTTTTGCAATTGCCTTTGTGTCAGAATGGATCTGATTCGGGCCAGAATTTCGATAGGGTCGGTCGGTTTGCGTAAAAAATCCGCGGCACCGGCGTTTAAGGCTTCTTTTAATGAACTTATATCTGTCATGATCCCTGTGTACATGACTACCGGAATAGCAGCCGTTTCGGGATTGGCTTTTAGTTGTTTCAAAGTGGTTATACCATCCATTACGGGCATTTCCCAATCCAACAAAACAAGATCTATGTTTTTTTGTGCAATAATTTTAAGTGCCTTTTCCCCGTCAGGTGCCGAAAGAACTTTGGTAAGAGGAGATAAGGCATAAAGAGAATCTACAATTGATGCTCTGTTTAATACATCGTCATCAACTACAAGTATGTTTTTATCATCCAATATTTTCAATATAGAATTCATAATCTTTTAATTGATTAAATTTTACTTCATCTGATTCATAAACAGATTCCAAAATGTTTTTCTTCCAATAATTTAGAATTGGACTGTCCTCATTGCCTATGCCTGATAAAAGCTGTTTTATTTCAGTGTTTTCATAAATTTCCAAAGTTGAAATTTTTTGCATCCAATTTTTTAATTCAGCTTTATCTCTTTCGGAAAGTACATTTTTAACTTGGGATATTGGCAAATTTTCAAATGTTCCCGTCCTGAATTTAGAGGCAAGTGTTGATGGGAAATATAATGATGCTCTTACTTTTCCTTTTGCATGATTACTTAAAATAAATCTTATGCTCAATTTATCACAGAAAAACTGTACAAGCATAAGACCAAGTCCTGAGCCTTTTATTGCAGCTTTTTGTAAATTTTTGATTTGAATAGATTCTATGAATTCTTCATTTAGTTGTCCATCATTTTCAATGAAAATTATTGCATTACCTTCTTCTGAAGTTGTACCAAGCATAACGGTACTTCGCTCAGGACAATGTTTTATTGCATTATAAAATAGATTTCTGAGTATTATCTGCAGCATATTTTTATCGGAACTAATTGTTTGGAATTGAAAATCATGTGTGATGTTGATTTCTTGCCCTTTAATTAGAATATCCAAAGGATTGACGATATCATCAAACAACTTAGCTATTTCGAATGAACTTTCCTTAATTTGAAATTCTTCATTTTGTATGGTTACCCATTGTAAAAGGCTTTCCAGCATAATAAAAGCGCTTCGTGACGCATCCGAAATGCGGGTTAGTTCCCGTTTCAGTTCAGGATTTGGTTTTTGAAAATTTGCTAATTGTATGCTGCTGAAAATTGCATTGAATGGTGCACGTAAATCATGCCCCATGATTGATAGAAGCATAGATTTTGTTTGATCGGCAGCTTCTATTTTTTGAGAATAAGCACTAATCAGCCTGTTCTTCTTACCTAACTGCACCCAAAAAACTAAAATTATGGAAAGCCCTATAATTGATACAATAAGCATGAATATAAGATTTCGCCTGATTTTTTTTTCTCGGGCAGCATCCTTTTCTTTTTCCTGCAGAGCAATTTCTTTCTTTTCAATTTCGATCTGATTTTCCATTTCTTCAAACAGGCTGTTCATCGAGAGCATATTATCTTTTACCCTGTCTTTATTCAAGTTGCCTTCCAGTTTGGTAAGTAAATAGGAGTATTTGTACAGTCTTAGGCTATCACCTGATGCTTCGCAGGAACTTAGCATTTCTTTATAAAGCCCCAGATATAAAGGATGTTTGGAATAGTTTACATATTTAGACAACATGTTCTCATTGTGAACAATTGCTTCTTTGTATTTCTTCTCATGATTGAGAATATGTGTAGCCAATACTGCCACCAATAATTGACCTTGAATATCTTCAGGATCTTTTTTTACTTCTTTCTTTAGCAGATTGAGATAATGATAAGCAGAATCAGTTTTGTTTTCAAGATTAGCTATAATTCCCAACTCGAAAGTTGTAGCATTTAAAACCCAGCTCAGTTCGGGATATAATTCCGAATGAACAAAAGAAGTATCTGAAAGAAGCATTCCTGCCTGTTTCTGATGATTTGCTGCTTCCTGATAATTTTTTGTGGCCTTGCGCAAAGTAGAGCCCATTGAATAATGCTGATAGGCAAGGGAGTAAGGTGATTTATTTTCTGATTTTCTGATATTAAAAGCCAGTCGGGCATAATGAACAGATTGATCAAAATCTTTATTGTCAGTAAAAGCTATTGAAAGTGAACTGTAGGCGGAAGCTAATCCGCCTAATTCTTTTTTTAGCTCAAAAATCTCAATAGCCTTTTTGTAATATCGTTCTGCATTTTTGAGCAGATTCAGTTTAAGGTAAAGGTTACCTAAATCGATATAAAAATATCCGTTAAGGTCTTTAATTTTTTTACTCTTTAAATAATCGGCAAATTTTTGATAGGCTAAAATCGCTTCAACAAATTGATTGTGCTGCTGATAGGCCAACCCTTTTTTCTGATAATTCACTTCCTGATACTGATCCTCATTATTCAACTCTTTAAATAAAAGACCAAGTTTTTCTATTTGTTTGAGTAAAATGTCAAGTGGGGCATCATAAATTTGAATCTCTAAAAGTACCAAGCCAAGCTTAGCTTTTTTCTCTTTTGAAGCTCTGTCAGATCCTTTTATTTCAGATATTTTAAGTTTCAAAGAATCTGCTTTGGACTGTGCAATACAGCCCATTCCAGAAAATAATACTAATAGTAATAATAGCGTAAATCTGCTAAAATAGGAGAAGGACAGTTGACCTCCATTTATAAAATACATAGTTACGGATTTATTGACTGA
>JBIKQC010000310.1:0-6083 GCA_044349855.1 Saprospira sp. | reverse complement strand
GGTCGCTAAGATGTATGATGCTGCCATGGAATTTGGTGATCCGAAACTGGAAATTGATAAAAAATTGACCCGGAGTTTTGTTCTGCTCATGAATAAATAGTTGTAGGTTGTTTGTTGTTCGTTGTTCGTTGTTCGTTGTTCGTTGTTTGTTGTTTGGTGTTTGGTGTATTGTATATTGAATAATTTTCAATTCTCAATTTTCAATTCTCAATTAAAGAGCTCACTCCGTTCGGTTCTCAATTCCCAATTCTCAATTCTTAATTAAAGAGCTCACTCCGTTCGGTTCTCAAGTCTCAAATCTCAATTTAAAAAAATCCCATGTCAAAAAAAATAGTCATTCTGACAGGTGCAGGAATCAGCGCCGAAAGCGGAATTAAAACATTCAGAGATGCCGGCGGCCTTTGGGAAGGGCACGACATTATGGAAGTTGCCTCTCCCGAAGGTTGGGCAAAAAACCCCGATCTTGTTCTGGAATTTTACAACAAACGCCGCGCACAGCTTAAAGAAGTAAAACCCAATGCAGGACATTTTGCCCTTACAAAACTGGAAGAATATTTTGATGTTTATATTATCACACAAAATGTGGATGATCTGCATGAACGTGCAGGGTCCAAAAGAGTGGTGCATCTGCATGGAGAACTGTTAAAAGCCAGAAGTACCACAGATCCAAATTTAGTGTATGATTGGCCAGGAGATATCAACAAAGGTGACAAATGTGAAAAAGGCTCTCATTTGCGTCCGCATATAGTTTGGTTTGGAGAAGCTGTTCCATTGATCGAAACTGCCATCGATATTGCAGGAATCGCAGATATTTTTATTGTAGTGGGGACATCCATGCAGGTATATCCCGCTGCGAGCCTGATTCATTATGTCGACAAAAGTGTCCCAAAATTTTATGTTGATCCAAATCCCGCAGTAATCGATAAATCTGTAAATGTGCTGGTAGAAACTGCTACCGTTGGATTGCCGTCATTAGTAGAAGAGCTGATTGATAAATACGCTAAATAAGTTTCTGCTATTGATCTCAATACTTTATACAAATCTGAGTTTTCATTTTTTCTCCTTTTAGCTTTCGCCTAAAATTTATACTTTTGCAGGAATAATCAATAAACTACATACCCTTGGCCAATCAGAAACATACAGATACAGAAGAACTCACAAGTGCCAGAATAACCCCTCTGATGGAGCAGTACAATGAATTCAAGGTAAAATATGCCGATGCAATTCTGCTCTTTCGCGTAGGCGATTTTTATGAAACCTTTGGTTCAGACGCAATTTTAACCTCAAAAGTATTGGGTATAACCCTTACTGCCCGTAATAACGGTTCTGCAAAAATTGAACTCGCCGGATTTCCATACCATTCTCTTGACAGTTATCTGCCAAAATTGGTGCGTGCAGGTTACCGAGTTGCGATCTGTGATCAGCTGGAAAAGCCATCACCGCTCAAGAAAATTGTCAAACGCGGTGTGACAGAGGTTGTGACTCCGGGAATTACTGTCAATGACAAAATTCTTGACCATAAAAGCAACAACTTCCTTGCCGCCGTACATTTTGGCGTGAAAGAACAGCTTGGATTGGCACTATTGGACATTTCCACCGGTGAATTTCTGGTAGCCGAAGGCGACAATGCCCTCATTGACAAACTGCTGCAAAACTTCAATCCATCTGAAGTTATCTACGCCAAAAGTCAGAAAAAGGACCTCCATAAACGTTTTGGCGAGAAAATTTACAGCTATGGTATCGACGACTGGGTTTTTATGGAAGACTATACAGAAGAAAAACTGTTGAAACAGTTTGAAGTGATTTCCCTAAAAGGCTTTGGCATCGAAGATCTAGTTTTGGCTAAAATTGCAGCAGGTGCAGTTTTGCATTATGTACAGTTTACAGAGAATAATAATCTTCAGCACCTGAGCCATATTTCCAGAATTCAGTCTGATAATTACGTCTGGTTGGACCGTTTTACAGTCCGCAATTTGGAATTGGTCGGCTCAGCCTACAGCGGAGGCGTAAGTCTGATCGACATTATGGATCAGAGCATCTCTCCCATGGGCTCCAGACTGATGCGCAAATGGGTCCTGTTGCCACTGAAAGATCAGAAAGCAGTTTCTGCCCGTCACGATATTGTCCGATATTTTATTGATCATCCGGAAATTGCCTATAATATAGAGGAAAACATACGTCATATAGGCGATTTGGAGCGCTTGATCTCTAAAGTGCCGATGGGAAAAATAAATCCCCGCGAGGTAAAACAGTTGGAAAGAGCCTTGGGTGCTTTGGAACCCATTAAGATGATGCTCACCCATTCCGATCATCGTCCGCTGCAGTCAATGGCAGAAAGGATTCAGCTCTGTCAGCTTATGCGCGAACGCATTGCCAAAGAAATGGTGGATGAACCTCCTGTAAAAATCGATAAGGGCGGAGTAGTTGCAGACGGCATTTCCCCCGAATTGGATGAACTGCGCGACATTATCATTAATTCAAAAGAACACCTGCTGAAAATACAGCAAAAAGAGGCCGAAGCCACCGGCATTGATAATCTAAAAATAGGTTTCAATAACGTCTTTGGCTACTATTTGGAAGTTACAAACAGACATAAGGATAAAAAAGAAATTCCCGGTTCCTGGGTCAGAAAACAAACGCTGACCAATGCAGAACGCTATATCACGGATGATCTGAAGAAACTGGAAGAAAAAATTCTGGGGGCTGAAGAAAAAATTCTTGCCCTTGAACAACGTGTTTTTGACGAATTAGTTTTTGCTTTGGGCGAATACATTAAACCAATTCAGCAAAATGCCGGAATAGTCGCACAGCTCGACTGTCTGCTTGGTTTTTCCAAACTGGCACAGGAAAATAATTATTGCCGACCCACAATGGACGATTCTTTGGTCATTGATATCAAAGAAGGCCGTCACCCTGTTATTGAAAAACAGTTAAAAGTTGGCGATGTTTTTATTCCTAACGACATTTATCTGAACAATTCCGAACATCAGATCCTAATGATTACAGGTCCAAATATGTCGGGTAAATCGGCATTGCTGCGTCAGACCGCCCTCATTTGTCTGATGGCGCAGATGGGCAGTTTTGTGCCGGCAAAATCGGCCACTTTAGGCATGATTGACAAAGTTTTTACCCGAGTTGGCGCTTCTGATAATATTTCTTCCGGCGAATCCACTTTTATGGTGGAGATGAATGAAACCGCCAGCATTTTGAACAATGTATCCGAGCGAAGCCTGATCCTGCTCGATGAAATCGGTCGTGGGACAAGTACTTATGACGGCATTTCCATTGCCTGGTCTATTGCCGAATTTCTGCACAACAATCCAATGGCACTGCCCAAAACACTATTTGCTACGCATTATCATGAATTGAACGAATTGGCTGCCAAATTTCCAAGGATCAAAAATTTCCACGTAGCCACAAAAGAGATTGGCAATAGAGTAATTTTCCTTCGAAAATTACAGACCGGAGGTTCGGAACACAGTTTTGGTATTCATGTGGCCCGTATGGCAGGCATGCCCCGTCCAGTAGTGGAAAGAGCCGGAGAAATTCTGCATCAGTTGGAACTGCAAAGAGTAAACAGTCCTGAAGAGTCTACTATTGGGGGAAAGCTAAAACAACAAAAAGCAGCTCCCGCAATGCAGCTCTCCTTTTTCGATGCGCTGCCTGATCCCCGTTTTATCAAAATAAAGGATTATATGGACAGTATGGATTTAAATCGTTTGACTCCGATAGAATGTATGTTGAAACTTTTGGAGTTGAAGAAAATGTTGGAAGAAAAAGAGGAATAATTTGAAAATTTGAGGATTGGGTTTATATTTTATTTATTACTTGGAGCTTCTGTATTCAAAATTGGCAACCTATATTAGGAGGGACAAATCATAATTATAGAACTGACTCGTTCGGTTCATAATTCATATTCTTAATTAAATAGCTCACTCTGTTCTGTTCATAATTAAATAGCTCTCCGTTCGGTTCATAATTCATAATTCATAATTCATAATATATTATGAAAAAACTATTATACTTTTTTGCTGCAATAATCCTGTTGAGTTCCTGCCGTACAATGGGAACGCTATATGCACCGATGTACGCCCCGCCTGTAATTGAGATGCCTGCACATATCAAAAAAATTGGTATTATAAACCGCAGTTTACCGGTTGACAACAAGGGTAAGCAGACTTGGGCAACTCTGGAAGCGATTATGAGCGGTGAGGGCATCCTCGAAGACAAAAACGGTTCTATGGCTGCCATGTCAGGCGCGCAAGTTCAGTTCAATATGGATACTTTTGTGAAAGCATCACAATTAAAAGAAATTGTCCTCCCCGGTGCAGGAGGTGGAAGAATGGATGCTCCGCTTTCATTTTCAATTATTGATACACTTTGTACGATCAATGATTTTGATGCACTGCTTGTTTTGGAAGCTTTTGATACCGATCAGCGAAATTCACAAACCAGTTATGCACTGAAGGAATTAGCGAATGTGGCCATAACAGGTAATGTGAATTTGAACAGCCGTCCTCCTTCCTACTCAGAAGTTTTTGTAAAGATGTCATGGCGCCTTTATGACAATAAAAATCAGTTAATTTTGGATGAGGTTACACTCAGCGACTATTTCGGAACCAGCAAATATCCTTATGATCTGGGCGATTTTAATAAAAGAGACGGTATTCAGAGTTCTTCCTACATTGGCGGCCGTGCCTATGTGGGCCGACTTTATGCTTCCTGGGTCAGGGTTTACCGCGATTTTTATCGCCGCAAAGGCCCCGAACTGAAAATGGCCGCCCGAATGATGGATGTTGGTGATTTGGATGGTGCAAAAAAGGCTTGGATGGCTTTGACTTCTGATCCGAGAAGAAAAGTGGCCGGTCGTGCCTGTTACAATACTGCAGTTGGCTACGAATTGGCAGGTAATCTGACCTCTGCGTTGGAATGGTGCCAAAAATCTTATGCGATATATCGGATTAAAAATGCCAGAAATTATTCCAGTTTTTTGATGAACAGAATGCAGAATCCGAAAACGAGGTGATTTATTTAATGTGCGGATGTGGCGATGTGCGGATCTGCGGATGATAAAAAAACAACCGATTTTGAATTCTCAAAATCGATTGTTTTTTAGGTATATATTCAGGATTTTTAACGTACACAAATAATTTAAACGCAGGTAATTACGGTATTATTATAATGAAAAAGTTGGACAATCACCACATCCGCACATCCGCACATCGTTATCACCACAATGCCTCATGTTCCTCCATTACACCAAAACCATTCAGCATTTTTTCAACTCCATTGTGTTTTATTTTGCCCATAATTGGCCCATATACTTGAGTAAACTTGCTTTTTAGCAGCAACACATTCAGATTTTCTTTTCTGGCACCAAGCGGTTGCATCATGAGTTGCAAATTACCGTCAACAGCATTAACTTCCCATTTGGAGCTTTCCAAAGGAGGCTGATAATCATAGAGCATTTTACCTAAGGAAATTTTTTCATCAGCAATCCACATCACATTTTCCAAATTGTCATTGAATTTGTCCACAACATTTATACCTACAGAAATTCCATCTTCTGTTGTTCCCATAAATGAAGTCCAGTTCCAGGTAGTATGACGGGGAGGATAGCCTTTTGAAAAGTCAATTCCGCCTTTGAGATTATGCAAGTGAAATTCCTTACCTCCTATTGACCAGCTGGCTTTGGTTGGCAACAGCAGATTTTTATAGGTATAGTGGAATAAACGATCTCCTTTAGAAGGGCACATAAAACTGAGTCCGTTGTCGTTTAATGTAACTTCCAAATTCAAAGCGAATTTAGCCCCTTTGTAAGCACAGGTCATAATATTTCCTTCCGTGCTGATACTGAAATTTTTAAGTTTCCAATTCGAAAGCAGATTCGGATCAAAATCTTTTCCAAAACCTAATGGAACAGTGATACTGTCTTCCGTAAGTACATTATTTTTCAGATCGTAGATATAGGCAAATGCCTTTGAAACAAGCCCTGCATCGATAATAGCAAATCCGATAAACAATTCGGGATTGCCTGCTCCAATAAATAACCAGGTTTTTCTTTTGGTACGGCGTGCACTGAA
>JBIKQC010000309.1:0-6103 GCA_044349855.1 Saprospira sp. | reverse complement strand
TTCAAAGTATAGGACTGCTCCTGTTGGGGCTGCTTGTTTTTCAGGCAGTTACTTCTTATGTTCGCACACTGCTCATTACCTCAGTAGCTGAAAAAAGTATAGCTGACATTAGAAAACACTTGTATAGAAAATTGATTACTCAACCTATACATTTTTTTGAACAGCGCAGGGTAGGAGAGTTGGCTAGCCGTGCCACAGCCGATGTACAGCTTTTACAGGATGCCATATCCATCGTTTTGGCCGAACTGATCCGACAGATAATTATGCTCATTGGCGGATTGGCTTTCATATTTTATATTGCCCCCGGACTGACGCTCATCATGCTAAGTACCTTTCCCATTGTAATTATTATAGCCATCATTTTTGGTAGATATATCCGCAAAATATCAAAAAACAGACAGGACGAGTTAG
This sequence comes from Saprospira sp., assembly GCA_044349855.1. GTDB lineage: Bacteria > Bacteroidota > Bacteroidia > Chitinophagales > Saprospiraceae > Saprospira. Next base: position 5,692 of record JBIKQC010000309.1, on the reverse strand, counting down.
CTAAAACCAATGTTATTCTCGATGAAACCCTTATGGCCATTTCTGTTGTAAAATCCTTCACAAATGAATGGTTTGAATATATGCGTTATGGAAAGGCAATCGATCGGGTAGTAGATGTCTCCCTTCGTTTTGCCCGCATACGCGGTCTTTTCTTCGCCTTTATCATTGCCGTGCTTTTTGGTGCTATCTTTTTCATACTTTGGCTCGGTGCTACTATGATCGATGACAGCAGTGCAGTCGGAGCATTTCACACCGAAGATTATATACAGTTTATAACATTTACTGCCTTTTTGGGCGGATCACTTGCAGGACTCAGTAATTTTTACGAACAGATTGTGCGTGCTATCGGAGCATCCGAGCGTGTTTTGGAAATTTTGGACGAAGCCTCTGAAGTAGAACTTACTGAAAATACAGCAGCCTTGACTCTAGAAGGCAATATTGTTTTTGACAATATCAGTTTTAATTATCCTTCACGACCTGAAATGAAAGTCCTCAATGGAATTTCCTTTACAGTTAAATCAGGAAAAAGAGTGGCTCTTGTCGGGAGCTCAGGTGCGGGAAAATCAACAGTGATGCAGCTTTTGCTTCGCTACTTTCAGGCAGCTGAAGGGAAAATAACTATTGACGGCAAGCCTATAGAATCTTTTAATCTGACAGCTTTGCGTCAGAATATGGCGATTGTGCCGCAGGATGTCATTATGTTTGGCGGTTCCATCCGTGAAAATATCGCTTATGGCGATCACAATGCAGGTGAGGCCGAAATCATAGAAGCCGCTAAAAAGGCAAATGCCTGGATGTTCATTTCAGAATTTCCGGAGGGTTTGGAAACAATTGTTGGCGAACGCGGAGTAAAACTCTCAGGCGGACAGCGTCAGCGCATTGCTATCGCCCGCGCAATTTTGAAAAATCCGAGTATCTTATTGCTCGATGAGGCCACTTCTGCACTCGATGCCGAATCTGAGCGTTTGGTACAGGAAGCGCTGAATAACCTCATGGAGGGCCGCACTTCCCTCATTATTGCCCACCGTTTGGCGACTATCCGCGAAGCAGATAATATTTTGGTATTGGATGGCGGTAAAATCGTAGAATCAGGAACACATGATCAGCTTACGCAAATGCCTGATGGTGTTTATAACCAATTGGCTAAATTGCAGTTTGAACATCATAGGATGAATTGAAGAAATTGATGTGCGGATCTTTTTGATGTGCGGATGTGCGGATTTATAACTTGTTTTGTCCTAAAATGGCTTTACACAAAAGTAACTACATTTTATGGTAAAGGACTTAAAAAAAGAGCGTTTGACCCCATCCTCAAATCCTCAAATTTTCAAATCCTCAAATTCGAAATTTGTGTCTTTATTTCTCGAATGGGCCATGGTTCATCGCCCTTTTTTTGCCCCGGTTTTGCCCCTCCGACCCGATGAAGAAACTGCTTTTGAGCTGGACCTGAGTAAGGATGGCCCTCACGCAGCAAATGTAGATGTCCGCAAACCACAGCAATTTGAAGATTACCTGAATGTCCTGCTCAAAAGGACTGGTACTTCCATGGCTATCGGCGGATATCTGGAACATAGAAATTTGTATGCAGATAAACAACTTTTTAATTCGGGCGACAATCAAAGCGAACGCTTTATTCATCTCGGAATAGATGCTTGGATGCCCGCAGGTACTAAAATATTTGCGCCCTTAGCAGGGAAAGTACACAGTTTTGCCGATAATGATTCCGTTGGAAATTACGGACCAACAATCATTCTAAAACATGAACCTATAACAGACCTTGTTTTTTATACACTTTACGGACATCTCAGCCGCAGCGATTTAAATTTATTGAGCGTTGGAAAACGCTTCGAAAAGGGAGAATGCCTGGCTCATTTTGGTAAACCCGAAGAAAATGGATTTTGGTCACCGCACCTGCATTTTCAAATTATCTTGAATATGGGCAATTACTTTGGAGATTATCCCGGAGTAGCCTCTCTTGAAACAATTGCCTTTGAAAAATCTAACTGCCCCGACCCCAATATTATCTTCAATTGTCCTTTGATCTGATAAAAACAGATCAGAGCGGTGACAATAATAGCTTTTCTGCTTTTTGAAATTCTGCCCATTGCTCTTCGTTCAAATCACGGGCCTTAGTTATAGTTCCTTTTTGCTGGGTTTTTAATTCTTCATAATAACTCAGCGCTTCCTCCTTACGTTTCAAATGAATCATCAGCAGTGAAAACATAGTTGTCAATCTGTAAACAGATCGTTGCTGAGCCAAAGATTTCAGATACCATTCGTAAGCCTCCTCGTATTTTCCGAAGACAGCAGCATACATTTCTCCCAGATTACCCAATAAATTGGTGTCTGAAGGATAATAACGCAGGCCCAGCTTGTATTCTTTTTCAGCTGCATCGTAGTCTTTTTTGTATTCCCAAAGATAATTTGCCCAGGAATTCATAGCCCGCTGATAGTGACGGTTAGATTTGAAAATCATCTGAATCATTTCTTCAAAACGCGCTGTATTTCGCAGTTTCAGATGCGTTTGTGCCACATTGCAGGTGTAAAATTCATAATGAGGTGCCAACTGATGCGCTTTTTCATAATAACCCAAAGCCTTTTCGAAATTATTATTATCATCGGCATAGAGGGCTCCAATATTGTTAAACGCAGCTGCCTTTAAGGGATCAATTGCAATAGCTGATTCATAACAATGAAGTGCTTTTGTTCCATTTTTGAACTCGGTCTGCATCAGATAACCCATATTGAACCAGGCATCAGCATCTTCCGTATTTCCTGCGAGAGCGGTATCATAATAGCTGATTGCCAAATCGAACTCTTTTTCGTAGCGGTATTGCAATATGCGTCCTATATTGTAGTAGGAACGTGCATAATTGCGATTTTTTATCACATAGGGACGAAAGGAAAGTCTTATTTCTTCATGTGCTTCCAACAGCTGTTTTGTCTCAGGACTGTAACTGTAGCTGTAATCCAGTTCCTTAAAGAGCTCCCATTGTTTTTTCCAAAGCTGATATTGTCCGTCCTTGCTGTAACGTTTTGACAGAAAGCCTCTGACCTTATTCTGCAGTCGGCCGGTAGATCCGAGCATAAGTAAAAGGATGAGTTCATGCAATAAATCTTCTGTATGTGCCGAATTTTGTTTTATCAGCTCATAACCCAGTTCAGCACTGTCTTCTATCTCGCTCAGAAGCAGTTGTGAAATATTTTTTATTTCATAAGGACTCAAGGGCGATTTTTTCATCGTTAATTGGTTTTAAGCAATATTTTTTCTGCTGTAATAATGGAATCCTTTTTCAAAGATGGCCCATTCTACATTCATTTGTTCAAAAACACAGGTTTTTTTGAATTGGGCATTGCTATACCTTTTTACTTTTTTTCTAAGTCGGTTTTTGGGGCAGAGCATCGCGATAAGCATCAATTCATGTCGGAGCGGCTCAAAATAAACTCTGTTCTGTTTGAAAAGTTCATAACCCAATTCCGCACTTCACTGAGGAGAAGTTGTGAGATATTCTTTATCTCTTCGGAAGAAAGCGACATTTTTTTTATTGAAATATGTTAATCCTGTCCGGCAAATAAAACGCTAACTTATAGATTAAACTGCAAATTTAATAACTGCAAAAATACTCTAATGATAATCAGGGTTCAAATTTGAACAAAAAAAATCCCTCAGGAAGCTATTCTAGAGGGATTTGTATATTAAATTCAGATCCGGCATCAGAGAATTTCTAATACAATCCTAAATTGCTTTTAAATAATCACTTTCTAGTTTTTTTTGAGTTTTAAAATAGATGTAACCATTTATTGTGCTCTCTCGTCTGGGACGAGATCGGTTCGTATTGCGTTCCTTTAGTTCTGTGCCTGGGCATTCGCTTCGCTCAGCCCTTGGTTCATGACGAACTCTAATGATGATTCGGGGTTTAAAAAATATTATCTTGCGATTGTCAAAGCTTTACGGGCTAGCAGTTTACCATTTTTGGTTGTAAGAATCATCCAGAAATTACCCTGTGGAATTTCTGCGGTAGAAAGGGTTTGAGTGGAGGAGCTCAGGTTTTGAACTTTGTAGATCATACGACCCATAGCATCAACAATCTGAAGGTCAAAAATCTCTTCGCTTAAGCCTTCAGCCTGAACAATAATTAAGTGGTTGGCAGGGTTTGGGAAAACAGAAATTTCAGTCAATTTTTGGCTGTTAGTAATACCGGTTGGTTCTTTATAACCTAAAAATTCAATTGACTGAATAAAATCATTATTTGAGTCCATATTAAAACGGGCAACAGGTACAATTGATCCCTCTGTCCAGAAATCATAACGATTTGTGGTATCATTCAAAGGAAAGGGAAGTGAACTGCCAATATTATCAGTAACATCCAACCAGAAACCAGTACCGAAGGCAGGAACAAAAACTTCAATTTTTATCTCATTGAGAATTCGAACTCTCTGGCGAAGTACGTCATATGTTGAATCGGCGATTGTCAGAGTGCCGTAAGCATCTATAAGCAGATTGCTGCTGCCATCCAATTTTAAACGGATAGAATCCGGAGAAACCGGCAGACCAAAACCATCAATAACCTGACGCAGACCGGGTAAGCTATCAATATGCTGAGCGAAAAGCAAAGAATGTGTATCACTAATCTGTGGAGTACCATAGGTAAGCGGTGCTTGCTGAATGGTCTGAGGATTGCTGAATGGTGCAACGATAGCAAGGCCCATAATATCGAGACCGGCACCAACCATAGTCATATCTGTAGCAGTAATATCTACATAGCCCTGCCCAAAGCCAATTACCGGCAAAATTATTTCAGTATTGGGAAAATTGCTGAATGCCATGCCGGCGGATGCATAACGGACACTGTCCAGCAGTATTGCATCGGTTGAAAGAAAGTTCAAATCCCAATTCTGCGCGGTAGCAGAAGGTGCAGTGACCGTAGCAGCGCCAATGTTGACCGTTGTGGAACGCAAAAGAGTGTCTCCAGCTGCCGGAAAAATTGAATTTGTCACTGTTGTTTGAGCAAAAGCAGTAGCTCCAAACAGCAAGAATGTAAAAATTATAATTTTTTTCATGGTATTTGATAAGTGTAAAAAAAGTTAATGATGTACAAATATAGAAATAAAAATATCTAATAGCTAATTCACTTATTAAAACTAAATAATAAAAATTTGCTCCAATACTAAGTAAATGCCGCATCTGCATCGCCATCCTGCAGTAAATATTTTTCCTGAATATTGAGCAGCTCCCCCAATAGTTTGGATATCATATAGTGCCTTTGCATTTTACGTTTCATAAAAAAGGGACCTTTGTTTTTGTGCCAGTAATTTACCAAATTAGGATGAAAAACAGTAACCATATCCAACTGCTGTTCCATCATAATCTGTTCAACAGTATTAGTAACTATTGCTTCTGCTTCAGGAGCAATATAGCTGTAAGGAATCTTTAGGTTTTTGTCGCGGACTGCCAAAATCAGAAATGCAACTATTTCATTGTTTTTATTGAATATTTTCAGATTTAGAAATTTAAAACATTTTGCTACTGAAGAAAAATGATAGCGTTTTGATTCTTCATTTTCAACAAACCCGCTTTGAAGCCATGGGTTATTGATTATCCAGTTCAAATCGGCCTCTCCGCGGCGCATCAGCTCCAGCGCAGGTCTGTTTTTTTGTATGAATTCAATCGTTTCGGAATCGATCTCCGAAA
>JBIKQC010000308.1:0-6112 GCA_044349855.1 Saprospira sp. | reverse complement strand
CGTCCTGTTGATGTCCTTTTAAAGGACATTTAATCAAGCAAACAGTTTTTTGGTAGATCCCAAGACTTTGATGCCTTTTGCATCTTGATGGCACTTCCTAAATCAAGTCCAACTAAATCAGATCCAACCCTACGTTCCAGTTCCTCAATTGATACGATGTGTGTATTCAAATTAGCAAGTTTATTTTGATTTGGAAATAGCCATGAGATAGTCGCAATCTGATTGTTTGAGTCCGTGGTAATTAATGTTTTCCAAAAGAAGTCTGGGCTTTTGATTCCGTGACTTGATAAGAAAAAATCATTGCTTGCATCAGAGTAAATTACTCCACCAATTACTCGAATTGGTGCAATGTCTCTGTAGCACTCTGTGATGTTTTCTGTTTCTTTCCACAAGCCTTGATTGAAACTTGCTAATTGCGGAACTATGTTGGTCATATAGTTTGCGCTTATGAGAGAAGCGGCATCGTAGTCCATATGGTTAGATGCCACGAGATGACCTCTATCCCATCCACTGACCACACTTGCATAGCTGTTGGTTGATAGTTGTTGACCGCAATTTTTGGATAAGTTCGTATCAAGATTAAATGTGGTGGGTCTGCTGAAATTGCCTGTATCTGTTCCTAGTTTGTATTCAAAACGAATAGCTGATTTCAAATCACAGTCATAGAGTAATTTAAAACCACCGTAGTCAATAGAGATTTGAGTCGTTAGATTAGATTGTTGTTGAGTGGTTGGCGTTGATCCACCGCCACAAGCTGTAAGCCCTGCAAAAGCTATCACCAACATTGAACCAAATAGCTTCATCTTTTAAGTTTTAAACGACTACATTTGGGTGTCGTTTAAAACGACACTTAGAAGTGATATTTGTCCGCTGCAGCTTTTCCACTTGAGCGACCCTTGGTCACAAAGTACTGAACGGTTCCGTTTTCCCAGCTGGTGCTCGTAGAGTTTCCCGTAACAGTCACTGTGTAAGTGATGTTGAGAATTTGAGATTCGGTGTATTTACTGCCGTCCTTGAAAATGACTTTGTACTGACTGGCGCATAAGTCTTTGAACACAACTTCTGCTTTTCCGCCAATTGACATTACACCTATCTTTTCATCTTTCTGGTTGAACAATCCAGCGGCAACAGTTGACCCTGTATCGTTTTTGGCGTGAATTGTCATGCGGCATTCATTGGCTGAAGCCATACTTGAAGCGCAAAGTAGTAAGAAATAGAGGGTATTTTTCATCTTTGCTTGTCCATTCAAATGTTTCATTGTAGTTATTAGAATTAACTGCTAGGATTAGTTTACAAAATTATGAGCTCAGCCTACATACTTGCAAACCCGTTTCCACTCTCTGGAAATGAAATTGTTGACGTGACTACGAATGGTTACAAGTGGTACTTCCCTGTTGGGACACCTAGGGTACTTAATTGGTCCGTGTCATCTTCACTTTGGAATCACCCTATATTACAGTCAACGGAAACACAAGCTGATTTCACAAGAGTTTTTGGAAACATTCAAGAATTCATTGATGTTCAATTTAACTTTTTAGGTTACATATCAGGTGCTAATGGATTGACGGGTTACGAAAATGCGTACTTGAGTGACTCGAATTTAAATATTACTTACGCATATAACGGTACAAATAGTTCAGGCACCACAATTTCTGATGGGAAATTTACAACTAAAGCTCAAACTGCATTTTGCTACTTTCCTGACCTCGACCACAACAGTAAATACTTGGGTGCTGCTGGAGACACATTTCTAAATTACAACAATTCTTTTTTAGCTAACGCAACGTTTGAAAGTGGCACTAACAGTTTTGCTCTTTTACTCCATGAAGTTTTACATGGTCTAGGCTTAAAGCATCCTCATGACTCAGGGGGTACAGGTAGACCAACTTATACGAAGTTAGACATTAAGTTTGCTGATCGACAGTGGATTTCAGTTATGTCATACGACCTCCACGAAAATGGAGGTGATGGTGCTTTCACAGGATCTCAACCAATTGGACCGATGTTATTCGATGCAATTGCGCTTCAATTTTTGTATGGTGAGTCAACATTCAACTCTGGCAATACAACGTACGACTTAAATCGATACCTCGGAAATTACTATAACTGCCAGTGGGATGCCTCTGGAACTGATCTTCTGGACGCTGGTAACTTGACCTATGGCGTAGTTGTTGAGTTGGATGGTGGTCAAATGAGCAACGGTATTAATTTTCATCACGTTGGTTTCGTCACAACGGCGCTTGACTACCTAGCCTTGTCTTTAACAAATCCAACTAAATGGACATGGCTATGGGGTGAGTATGAGAACGTCAATGGCTCTCCATATGACGATGTCATTTCAGGAAATGATTTAGATAACGTTATCAATGGTGGAAGCGGTGACGACTATTTGACTGGTGGATCTGGAGACGATACCTTCGATTGGGATGCATCGTTGCGAGGTGGGAACGATACTTTTATTGGCGGACTTGGTGATGATATCTATGTTCTGAGTTCGCCAGGCGATACTGTTCAAGAGGATTCTTTTGAAGGTGTTGATACAGTTTTCGTTGGTTTTAACTATTCAATTGCGAATACAGCAATTGAAAATATAAAAACTTTCAACAATCAAACGACCGCAGTTACGTTTACCGGAAACGCATGGAAAAATATTATTGAAGGCGGTGCAGGGAATGACTTTTTGTATGGCAATGAAGGTGCTGATACTTTAGACGGTGGTTTAGGCAATGATTTAATTGACGGTGGAGCAGACACTGATTACGCAGTCTATTCAAGTGTTTTTTCTGCCTTAATTTTTAAGACGAATGGCTCTGACATCATCGTTACTTCATCAAGTGAAGGCGTGGATACACTTCGAAACGTTGAGTACGTTCGAGCAAATGGAGTGGACTACAAATTGTCAAATATATTGTCTAGTAGCTCACCTACCTACTCGCTGACAACTTCTAGTTCATCAGTTAATGAAGGTTCAACAGCCAAGTTCACATTAGTTACAACTAATGTCGCTGCTGGAACTGCTATTTCTTATTCAATTTCAGGTGTTTCAGCTGCAGACCTCCAGTCTGGCGTTCTTTCAGGTTCAGTGGCTGTATCATCATCTGGAACTACAATTATCAGTATTCCCATCAAAGCAGATGGAGTTACTGAAGGCGCGGAAACACTAACATTAGCTACGCAGGGTAAAAGCGCTAGCACAGTTGTTAATGACACTTCTATTTTCAAAGGACCTGCGGCAGCTGATTTAGTTTATGTATTTAAAAGTGAAAAAATTGGAGTCGGCATAAATCCAGCATCGTTTAGTTATTTTTATACTGCAAGCGTACAAGAAGCTAATTCCATAAAGTCGCAATCAAACTGGCCTTGGATTGAAAAAACAGCGACTTTTGAAGCTGCACATAGCAACCCAACCATTGCTGTTCCAGTTTACCGATTTTGGTCAGAAAAACATCAATCGCATTTCTTCACGATTAATCAAAATGAGAAGGACCAAATTATTGCTTGGTCGCTTACAGGTCAAAATGGTTATGATTGGAAATATGAAGGTGAAAATTTCAAAGTTTACACAAGCTCCACTCCAACTGACGATTTAGGTAAGTCTGCAATTCCAGTTTATAGAATATGGATGGATGATAAGGATTTCAATTCTGTTAATGGTTTATCTGGCGGACATTACTTCACTGCAAGTAAAGATGAATACGATGCAATGATTAAGTTGGTTGGGGTTAAGGGCGAGGGAGTGGCTTTTTATGGTGAAGTACCGGGAAATTGATTTAAATATAATATATGAAATCGATATATATACTCATTATTAAATTAATTTCAATATTATTATTGAGTGCATGCAATAATGATTCTAAATTTACTAATTATGCAATTGAAATACCTTCTTCTTGTGAGGCAACTAATATACCTTATGGAGCTCCAATTGTAAAAATTAAATTTACTGTTTCAGAAAATGGAGTTATTGATAATAAAAGTATTAGTCAAAGTTCTGGATATAAAAATATAGATGATGCAGCGCTTAAAAATATTGATACTTGTAAATATACACCGTTAATTATAAATTCGAAACCTCAAGCCAGCTTGATGGAACGAACTTATACGTGGACTCAAAACATTGCCAAATAATTAAGGATAATCATGACAAGAATAGTAGTTTATAATAACCCAATGACGTCTGGTGTGGGTGCTGGTCTACATTTAGAGCCTAATTCACCAAGTGACTTGTTCTCACCATTTGAAGGTGTTGATTTTGATAAAGGACAAATTATTGATAATGGGTCTATCTACAAATCTACTGTAAATGCTAATGGTAATGTTTATACTTTATCTATGAGTTATTCATACAATAAAATAAATACTATCACCGCTGGAATTAATTCGCAAACAGTTATTGCAATTTCAAATATCAATTTATATCTAAATGATTGGCTACTATTTGAGGGTGATGTTTTGACCTCAATGCTATTAAGTACAGACGATCAAATTTATGGTGCAGATGGTAATGATGTACTTTGGGGTTATGAGGGAAATGATTATTTAAGCGGTGCTGGAGGTAATGATAAGTTTTACGGAGGTGGTGGATATGACACCATTGTTGGAGGATCCGGAGTTGATACGGCAATATTGGGAAATGATAAAGGTGACTATGCTCCTTCAAGGAATCCATTAACTGGCGATATTGATATATTGTTCAAGGCGGGTTCCTCTGGTGTGGAAACTGTAAAAGCAGACGTTGAGTTTCTTCAATTTAGAGATGGAACAATCTCAACATCTAATTTGAATTATTGGGGAAAAAATACACCAGTCATTTCATCTGCAGATTCATCTGTATTTAGATTTTTTAATACACGTGACAACGCATTTTTCTATACAAATAATATTTCAGAAAAGAATGCTGTTCTAGCTAATAGTGATGTTGTTAAAAATAATATCGGAGAATGGCCTTATGTCTTTCAAGGAAGTACTTTCGAAGCTGCCCACTCCTATGCTGGTTCAGTCGGAGTTCATAGATTTTATAACACCCAAACTGGGCATCACTTTTTCACAGTCAATCAGCAAGAAGTAAACTACATAAAAAATATGTCAGCTTCAGGGGCATGGCCTTTTTTATATGAAGATATCAGGTTCAATGTTTATGCAACAGATCCAACTCCGAGCTTCAAAGGTCAAGAAATACCAGTTTATAGGTTCTATAGTGAAAGTCTGAATAGGCATTTTTTCACTTCAGATTTAACAGAAGTAAATCTTATTAAGGCTACTGGAGTTTGGACATCTGAGGGAATAGCCTTTTATGGTGAAATTCCAGGTTAAATGTAATAATAAATTTAAGTGCTTTATTTGAATTCCAATAATCGATTTGATTTCGTTCGATTAATAGCTGCATGGCTAGTACTTTATAGCCATTCTTATGTATTATCTGCATCTAAAGAAATAGAATTAATTTCTAAATATTTGAAATTTGATTCTGCAGGTGGATTGGCTGTGGGCGTATTCTTTTCTATTAGTGGTTATTTGGTTTTTAAGTCACTCGAAAATTCAAGCTCTTTAAAAATATTCATAATAAAAAGAGCTTTAAGAATTTATCCGGCTTTAATATTTTCTGTATTATTCTCGGTATTTGTAGTCGGATTAATTTGCACGGAATTATCTATACAAGAGTATTTAACAAATAGAAAAACTTTATCTTATCTTAAGACTATAACTGGTTTTAATATTAAATATGAATTGCCTGGAGTATTTGAAAATTTTCCAGAAAAAAGTGTTAACGGATCATTATGGTCTATTGCGATAGAACTAAGATGTTATTTAGTACTTGGATTAATTTCATTATTACCTTTTTCCATGAAAATTAAATTATGGATTTCGGTGATGATTCTATCTTCTTTATTGCTATTCAGACCGATAGAGGCACCGAGTGATTTGTCAATTAAGTTTATGGGGTTGGCATATGATTTTAACAAATTCGGTTTAATGTTTACGTTAGGCTGTTTGATAGCATCTTATGAACAATATAAGAAATTTCATTATATTAAATTTATTGGATTAGCATGTGCTTGTATATTAATAATAATTTCAAATTTAGAAATTAGTAAATTCACACTAATTGCAT
>JBIKQC010000307.1:0-6142 GCA_044349855.1 Saprospira sp. | reverse complement strand
CAATCCTTCAGTCGGATGCAGCCAATATCTCCTATGCTGCTGCAAATGCCACATTCAATAGCAGCATTCAGGACACTGTTTATGCATTTATTTGTACCAATCCTATTCCTGCTCCACTCGTTTTTGGAACACAGGGAGGTACTTTCACCACAGATGAATCGGGTGTCATTCTCAACAGTGTAACGGGAGAAATCTCTTCGCCAATCAGCAATCTGAATTTTGGTCCATCGGCCTTTGTTTACACTACTGCTGGTGCCTGTCCTACTACCGATACTTTCTGGGTTAGCTCCACCTGTGCAACTGCCATTGCCAGCATCTCTGATGATATCAAGTTATATCCAAACCCAAGTTTTGATGGCAATTTTACGCTTGAAAGTAATTTTGACGGCGCAGCCGAAATTGAAATTTTCAATCTGCTTGGCGCCAAAGTTCAAAGCCAATCTATAAAGCTTATCCCTGGTAAAAATACTTTAAGGCTCAAGGAAGACCTAGCCAAAGGAGACTATTTGATTTTTGTTAATTTATCAAATGAAAAAAGGATGTTTAGAATAAGTTATAGGTAGGGATGAATGGAAATAGCTGTATGTCTTTCAAAGTAAAATGAACATGACTCTTCCTATTCCGAACAGAACAGTTATGCCCAATAGCGCTGATGATAGTAACTAATGTTAAGGTCCGATTCTTTTTAGAGTCGGCCTTTTTTGTTTTAAAACTATTTAAATTGGAAGTAAATAAATAAAATATCTTTGAAAATATTTCGTAATAGTATATCTTAGCTTTGGTATACTGGAGTTTATATCTTTGAGTGGACACTAAGTTAAGTCAAAAAAACTATCTTGCGCAAAAGCTAATAAAACAACCATGGAAAGAATAAAATTTGACAGGGAATTCAAGCTAAAAGCAGTAGAACTAAGCTATCAGCCTGGAAATATTGTTGAAAACTGGAAAATCCATTGAAGATTATAAGAATCAGTTATCAACTAATTTGGAAAAATTTCCTTTGGATTTTAGTACCACGCCTAATATTATGATTAGCTGGCAGGGCAAAGGGAATAACAGTTCGGAATATACCAAAGATTTTGGCGGTGTTTCTGCAAAGTTTTTATCCTTTGGAAACTACCAAAATGAAGATCTAATTTATGCAAGACTAAAAAACAAATTAAGCGATAAAACTGCTATTATAATCATGCAAACAGATGCAGGAATGTTAGCCCCGGAGTACCTAAAACCGGGAGAAGCACTTTCCAAAAAATTTAATACCAAAAAAATGGAGATTCAAATTATTTACCAAGATTATAATGATCCTTTGCCCACTTTTGATATCGATACTGGTATAAATTTTATTAAAGGGAATGTAAGGGAACAGATAGAAAATAACGGAGGGGTAATAAAATCAAGGTCAATAAGAGTAGATGGTATTAGAGGTTAATCATTATTTTTATTTAAAATACATCAATTAAATTTTATTAAATATGAAAGCAAATAACCGCACAATCTAAAAATTAGGGTTCTTTCTCTTCTTTCTCTGCATTTTGGGGCAGCAAAGTACTGCACAGGATTACCCCGAAATGATAACAGTAGAAGGCGGCAGCTTCACGATGGGCGATACTGAAATGGAGGGAGAAAAAAATGAACAACCTGCGCATGAGGTAACCCTGAAATCTTTTAAAATTGCCAAAACAGAAACTACTGTGGCGCAATGGAAGGCCTATTGCAGGGCGACCGGAAGAAAAATGCCCGAGGCACCAAGCTGGGGCTGGATCGATACGCACCCTATTGTGAATGTGAATTATGACGATGCAGTAGGCTACTGCGACTGGCTCTCAGAAACCAAGGATGCAAACTACAGACTCCCAACCGAAGCCGAATGGGAATTTGCTGCCCGTGGCGGTAACCTGAGTAAGGGAACAAAGTACAGCGGTGGCCGCAGCATAGACTTGCTAGGAGTTTACGAAGCCAACAGCAACAACCAAACTGCTGCAGTAGGCAGTAAAAAAGCCAACGAACTAGGAATATACGATATGAGCGGCAATGTTTGGGAATGGTGCAAGGACTGGTATGGTGACTACAGTAGCGCTGCACAAAACAATCCCAAAGGCTCGTACCGTGTTTTGCGCGGCGGCGGTTGGAGCTACGCTGCGACGCGTTGCCGGGTTGCCTATCGCCTCCGCAGCAGCCCCGAGTACCGCGACGATAGCAGCGGCTTTCGGGTCCTGCTTTCCCAGTAAACAGTTGGGTTATTTGTACCTTATTTTAGCTAACAATTTTTTAAAAGTTCATACTATGAAAAACCTACTAAACCTATTTACACTCTTTTTGATAACAACATCAATAGAGGCACAAAACACAACTATATTCCCCACCAAACCAGAACTGGTTTTTGTAGAAGGTGGTACCTTCACTATGGGCAGCACTGTAGAAAAAAATGAAACTCCTCATCAGGTATCACTTAGTAGCTACAGCATAGGAAAATACGAGGTCACAGTAGGACAATACAAGGCCTATTGCGCTGCTACAGGTACTCCCATGCCAGATGCACCCAGCTGGGGCTGGAACGATAAGCACCCAATGGTGAATGTAAATTATAACGATGCGGTAGCCTACTGCAATTGGCTGGGCGAAGAATTTGGCGGCGACTGGCGCCTGCCAACCGAGGCACAATGGGAATTTGCTGCAAGAGGTGGCAATAACTCAAAAGGATATACCTACAGCGGTGGCAACGATCTGGATGAACTGGCCTGGTATGCCGATAATGCAGGCGGCAAAACACAGACTGCAGGTCGTAAAAAACCTAACGAACTTGGCATATACGACATGAGCGGCAATGTTTGGGAATGGTGCAAGGACTGGTATGGTGACTACAGTAGCGCTGCACAAAGCAATCCCAAAGGCCCAAGCAGCGGCTCGTACCGTGTTTTGCGCGGCGGCAGCTGGTACGGCGCTGCTTCGTATTGCCGGGTTGCCTACCGCTTCGGCATCAGCCCCGAGTACCGCTACTTTAGCAACGGTTTTCGGGTCTTGCTTTCCCAGTAAACAGTTGGGTTATTTGTCCCTCCTTTTAAGCAAAAAACTAAGCGTTTTGCAATAAGGAAGGAGGGACGACTGACGAGGTGCAAACGCGAAATATATATACCGCGAAGCGGTCGATTTTTTTTAAAAAAACTTTTTACTGAATGTACTTATCGGCATTGTTGAAAAATGATGCCGATTTTTTTATAAACTTATGAAAGCTCTTCAAATTCTGTTTTGTATCTTATTTCTTAACTCATTGTTGACTGCACAAAATCAGTCAGCGCAGCTTTCTATTTTTACAGACGGCTACCCAAGTCTCGACCTCAATAATTTTATAGAAATTTCAAAACATAAAATCAGCGTAAAAGAGCATTTTGGCTTTTTCCGATTTAAAGAAAAAAAATTTGAACGCTGCAATAAAATCAAAATACTGCATCATCTAAAAACAGATACAAATACAGTTGTGCAGGGCGATTTGTGTGGATGTTCCTTTGTTATGAAATTGACACAAAGCGGCGATAAAAGTACTTTAAGCATTAAATTATCGGAACCAACTTTTAATAGGATACGCATAAAGTTGAACGCTGTGCCCGATGAATCAATTTTTGGTTTGGGGCAGCAGCACAGTTATGTAAACCTGAAAGGTCGCAAAACTGCTGTTTGGGTTCAAGAACAAGGCATCGGCGCAGGCGATCAGCCCATCAGCAGCATCGCAAATATAAAACATGCAGGGGGAAGTCCAATGCACAGTTATGCCCCAAGTCCATTTTATATTTCATCGAATGGCTATTCTTTGCTTCTGGATAAAAGTAGCCGAAGTATTTTCGATTTTAGTAATCCAAAAGAAAACTGTATCGAAGTTTGGGACGATGAACTAAGCCTGGAATTTGTCCGCTCAGAAAATCCCCTGAAACTATTGACAGCTCTAGCCCAAAGGAACGGCTTCCATAGTCGCTTGCCCGATTGGGCCTTTGGCAGTATTTTGGGATTGCAGGGCGGCAATAAAATTGTGCAGGAAAAATTGGATAAAATCCTGGACAAAGGCGCAGCTGTATCAGCCATCTGGATTCAGGATTGGGTCGGTAGAAACAGAACCTATGTAGGCGATCAGTTGCGATGGTCCTGGGAAGCCGACAGCAGCCGATATCCTAATCTAAAGAATTTTATTTCGGAGCAGAATGCCCGCGGTATAGCGGTTTTGGGTTATATCAATCCCATGATGATCAATGAGGGGGCACTTTTCGAAGAAGCTGCAGCAAAGGGCTATTTTGTCAAAAATCAAAGAGATGAGCTTTATTTGATTGAAATGACCGGTTTCAAAGTAGGTCTTTTCGATTTGACAAATCCAGAGGCCAGAACCTGGGTAAAAAACCTCATCAAGAAAAATTTAATCGAAAATGGCTTCGAGGGCTGGATGGCTGATTTTGGAGAAGCCCTGCCCTGGGATGCTAAACTCTATTCGGGAGTATCTGCTCAGGAATTTCATAATCAGTATCCTGTTGAATGGGCAAAACTCAATCGCGAAGCCATCGCAGAGACTGGAAAGGAAGGAAAGATTGCCTTTTTCTCCCGCTCGGCATTTTTGGGTTCTGCGGCGCAAAGCTCCTTTTTCTGGGCAGGCGACCAAATGACTTCCTGGCAAAGGCACGATGGTCTACCCTCTGTCGTTCCGGCGCTGCTTTCATCGGGCATGTCGGGCATGCAGGTAAATCATGCAGATGTGGGGGGATTTGCCGGTTTCTGGAAAGTTGGCGGAATTTTCAAAATGGCTCGTTCCAAAAAACTCTTAAAAAGACATATCGAACTTGGCGCCTTCAGTCCCATTTTCCGAACGCATGAGGGAATTATACCTGATAAAAATGCACAGGTTTATGATGACGAGTTAAGTACATTTTATGCTGCTTTTAGCAAAATGAGAAAGGAACTCTACCCATATCTGAGAACCGTTGAAAAAGAAGCGATTGAATTTGGTTATCCCATGATTAGGCATCTTTATTTGCATTACCCCAAGGATAAAAACTGTCGAAACCTGCATCGTCAATTCATGTTGGGCAGCGAGATGATTGTCTGTCCGCAAGTTAAAAAATCCGCCAAAAGTTTAAAAGTGTATTTGCCTGAGGGAAATTGGAAACATTTTTATACTAAACAAATCTACAATGGTCCGGGTTATTTCAAAGTAGAAAGTGCATTGGGACGGCCTGTGGTATTTATGAAAGATTGATTAAATGTATAAATATTATTTATTCCAATATTAACTGTTTAAAATAGAATGTATATTTGACTTCCAAAATCCATCCCCTATGAAAAATAAGTCAATTCTATTTTATCTGTTTATGCCACTCAGAGTAATTTGGTTCATCTGGATTCTATTGTGGTTTGCATTCACCGGAATCATAGCTTTTTTGTTCTATCTGGTTATTTTTAATTTTTTTAAAGGAAAAAGAAAAACACTAGTTACATTTTATGTTACTAAATGGTGGGGAAGAATCCTTATGGCCGGAATGGGGATTTATACGATAGCAAAAGGTACTGATAAATTGGATAAGAATCAAAGATATGTCTTGGTTAGTAATCACTTATCAATGGTGGATATACCAGTCTGTATGAGCTCATGTCCCGTACCTTTCTCTTTTTTGGCTAAAAAAGAAGTAGATAAAATACCTTTTGTAGGGTTTCTTGCTAGAAATGCTCATGTTTATGTAGACAGAAAAAGTCCTGAAAGCCGTTTAAAAAGCATGGACATAATGCGCAAACACCTCAACGAAACGGCTTCTATACTTTTATTCGTAGAAGGTACAAGAAATATAACAGATCAACCGCTGATGAAATTTCATAATGGTGCTTTTAATATTGCAATCGAGACACAAAAGCCTGTAGCAGTATTGGTTATTATCGGGTCTGAGAAAACAATGAACCCAAGATATGGTTTTCAGGCTGCACCCGGACTGCCAATTGCAGTTTGGACAGATCCAATTCCCACCGAAGGTATGACCCTGTCAGATATTACAAAATTATCAGAAACTGTTCGGGAGCGAATGCTCTCCGTACTTAAAGAGTATGGAAAAGCCTAAAAAAGCCCGACCTTTTATTTTGGCCGGGCATTTTAAGTTAATCTCTATCCTTCAGAAAG
>JBIKQC010000306.1:0-6158 GCA_044349855.1 Saprospira sp. | reverse complement strand
AGCATATTCTTAACTTTGCAGAAACAGCATTAAATATAAGCGGAATCATGAAAAGTACTATCCTGAAAATCATAACATTTATTTTAATTTGCCTTTGTTTCAGTTCCTGCGGAAACGGAGATGATTCGAAAATTTTACAGGAATTTTCAAAACTCAGCCCTAAGACCCAGGAATTCTTCAATGCCAACGCCAAAGTACAATGCAGTTGCCTGAAAGAACATCAGGGGATGTTGGAGAAAATGATAAAAGACAGCAGGGATTTAGTCAACGATTTGAAATCGAAAAAAATTAACAATCAGGATGAAATAATTCAAAAGCGAATTCAAACTCAGATCTACCCGATACTGTCAAAGTACAATGATTGCAATGCTGAAGCCCCTCAACCCAATCCCGAAACTTTCCGAATTATTGAGAATGATCTTAAAACTTTTTCCGGCGCTTCCGTTCCCGGTGGCGCAAGTGACAACAAAATGCGCAATTTGGGCAATGCACTCCTGTTAAAACATTGCAACGAATACCATAAGTTATCAGTTGAACTGACTGAACTGACAATTGTGATCTCCCCCGGTTATTCAAATTAGACTTATAGATCAGGTGAATTCCTGTTTTGATGACTAAAATCAGTAAAAACAAAGCAGATTTATCACTATCATTGCAGCGCAAATAAGCGATGTCATCAAAAAAACACATATTACTATTCAGCCTTTTTTTTATTATTGGCTTTCAAATTCTGCACAAAGCAGGATTCATAATTTATTTTGCCCTTAATAAAGCTGATATTGTAGAAACACATTGTGTAAATAAGGCAATAAAACCGTTGAAATGCGATGGCAAATGCCATCTGAAAAAATATGTCTCCTTGGAGGATACTGAAGAACAGCGCCAAAAAGAACAGAAGCCATTCTTTCCAAAAATAGAAAAAGAAAATTTTTGGGTCTTCATTATTCCTCAAGCTCAAAATTATTTGAAAAATCGGGCTGCCTGGCCTGACAGATCCTCTTGCAGCAGTCCAGATGATTATCTCATCTCCTTAACAAAGGCAGTGCTTCTCGATATTTTTCATCCGCCCTGCATTATTCAAATTGTCTGATAATCATATTTTTATTATCAAAATTTGAATAAATGAAATCCATTTTAATTTCAGCATTTCTGTTATTATTAACAGTTATGCCTCTCATTGATTTACAGGCATGTGATGTCTGTGGCGGAGCTGGGGACAATGTATTTGGCCTACTCCCATCCTACAAGTCCCGTTTTTTGGGCATTCGATATCAATACCGGCATTATAGTGTAACCCATCCGGCCCTATTTGCTTCTGAAGAAAGTACTCGAGCTGAAAATTTTTACCAGCAGGCAGATCTTTGGGGAAGATTCGGTTTTGCAAAAAACAAATTACAGCTTTATGCTTCGCTACCGATTGCTTATAATATTCAGAAGGAAAACAGTTCTAAATATGCAGCTCTCGGATTGGGTGATGCACAATTGCTGCTGCAGGTTCAGTTACTGAACAGCAGTGACAGTGCATCTTATAAATTGCGACACATTCTTTTTGGCGGTGCCGGTCTAAAACTTCCAACCGGTAAATACCAACTTCAGGACGGAAACTATGATTTACCCGCAGGCATGCAACCGGGCAGCGGTTCTTTCGATATTCCGCTGAATCTGATTTATACCATTCAGTACCGCAAAGTAGGTTTAAATACTGAGTTAAATTACAAATTGAATACTACAGCATTAAAAGGCGCTTATCGTTTTGGCAACAGATTGAGTGCCGGAATGCAGTTTCTTTATCGTCATCGCTACAAAAGTGCAATGCTGATACCCTATGCTAATTTGAATTTTGAACTTAGAAATGCAGACAGGAAGCATGGCTATATTCAGGATTTTACCGGCGGACAAGCACTCTCAGCTGGAATGGGCGCAGAATGTTTTCTAAAAAACTTTGCAATAGGACTTTCTGCGCAGCACCCTATCTATCAGAATCTTGGTGAAGGCAATATCAAAGGCAGTTGGCAAATTCAAGGTAGAGTCCTTTTCCTTTTTTAATCATTACACTATTATATGTATAAATACATTTTAGGATTTTTGCTTATTTTCATTGCAGGCTCCTGTAGAAAAGATCATCCTTTACCGGATTTTGAACTGAATATTTTAAGTCCGGCAGAGGGTCAGAATTTTTTAATAAATGATACTGTCCGCATTAGAGCTGAAATCCTCTTAAGGGCCGGCGAGATGCATGGATACGAATTGTATGCCTATGATACACTCAGCTTGGCAGTGTGGGTATCTAAAGGTGTACATACTCATGACAGCATTATCAATATTGACACTTTTTTTATCAATAACGTTTCTGTTCCTACTGCCGGCCGTCTTGAAATCAGGACTTATATGAATCATGGAGAAACTCAAAATTTGAGTACAAGAAATTTTTATTTATCAAATTGATTTTAGTCTCAAAATTTTAAAAATTGACTAAGATCAATTTTTTATTAATTTTTTAACATTTCAAAATTGACAAGCCTAAAAAAAAATGATAGTTTTGTAGTTATAAAATAATCTGTATTTCAATTTATAAACCATAAAATTTTTTAAATCATGGGATTTTTTGATAAATTATTCGCAGCCTCAGGTACTCAACCTAAAAAACCCATCATCAACAATGAACAGGAAGCATTTTTAACGATTCTTGCCGCTGCAGGTTCTGCAGATGGAGACATTGAAGCGGAAGAGTGGGACACCATTTATGACACCCTCTTCCAAAAGAAAGTATTCAACGGTTGTGACATTTGGGCATTGATAGATGAGTGCAAAGGCAATATTAAAGGCTATGAAAGTATGGCTCAGGCTGTTTCTGACTGTGCACCTCATATCAGTGCAGAAAACAAAGAAATGGTTTTCGCAGTATGTGCAGACCTCGTATTGATCGACGGTATCATTACACCTAACGAACAGGCAATTGTTGAGCACTTGAAAGGTCAATTGAGCGTATCTGATGAATTGGCTATGATTATTGTTCAAGCTATGCTTGTTCGCAACATGGGTAACAACTAATATTTTTTAAGTAAGTACAACTTACTGTATATTTAAAGGGGCTTCCAATTATTTGGTTAGCCCCTTTTTTATGCATACTTAGGTAAGGGAATCAAGGTTAGAAGTAGATTGATAAATACGACGATTTAACTTTACTATCGCGTTTAATATCAGTTTTTTTTGAATCAGCCAAGTTAAACTATTAGAGAAGTTCATGATTTTAATTTACCTTTGCGTTCTTTAAAGCTATTTAGTAGATTTGAATTTCTGATACTCTTTAATTACCAAACAAGTTATTTATTAAATCTCATTATGATTAAAAAGAATTCTATATTATTGTGCCTGGCCATAATAATATCAGTAAGCGGATACGCACAAATAACTGGTGTGCAAACCGTTCCCGGTAACTATCCCACCCTGGAGGCAGCTGTTGCTGCACTGAACACTTCAGGTGTCGGCCCTGGCGGTGCAACCATTAATGTTGCAGCAGGCCATACAGAAACCCTAACAGGTTCTTTGACGCTCACAATGGCTACCAATTCACCCTCTGCAGCAAATCCATTAGTTATACAAAAATCGGGAGCAGGGGCCAATCCCTTAATTACAGCTCATACCGGAATTGGTACACTAGATGGTATTTTCATTCTAAATGGTGTAGATTATGTCACTGTTGATGGCATCAGTTTACAGGAAAATGCAGCCAATGTAACTACCGCTACACAAATGGAATGGGGCTTTGCTTTATTGAAAACCAGTGCAACGAATGGTGCAAGCTTTAACACCATAAAAAATTGTGTTATTACCTTGAATAAAACTAATACGGCTTCTACAGGTATCTACTCCGCAAATCACACTACTGCTGCATTAACTGCATTATCTATTACAGCTAACGGCGGTACCAATTCTTATAACCGCTTTCTGAGCAATACGATTCAGAATGTCTACATCGGTTATACGGTCAACGGTTTTGCAAGTGCAGCTCCTTATGATTTTTATGACCAAAATAATCAAATCGGGAAAGATGCAGTTAGCGGCAACCGCAGCCAAATAACCGATTTTGGTGGTGCAGCTGTAGCTGCGGCGGGAATACAAACCACCAATCAAAATTACATAAGAGTATTTGGTACCAATATCAATGGTGGTGCTGGGTCTACGGCAGCCTTAAGCGGTATTTCAATAGGTACAGCTTTGAATGCCAATGTGGATATTTATAATGATACAATTACATTAGTATCGGCAGGCACAACAGGCGCAGTCAACGGTATTACAAATGCTGCAGGCGGAACCGGTGCGGGTTCTATTATCAATATTTACAATAATGTGGTCAGTAACTGTGTCACGTCAGCAGCGACGAGCTTAGAGTTTAGAGGCATTGCTTCTACTTCTACTGCCAGTTACACCAATATTTACAACAACACGGTTAGCAACAATACACATGCCGGCACAGGACAATTCGGCGGAATTCATTACTCAGGTTCTTCTGCAATACTTTGTTTGCAGGTGAACATATATGGAAATACAGTAACTAATAATACCAAAACAGGTACAGCAGGGCAATTCAATTGCATTTTTGCCAATGCGGCCACCAATACGACCAATGTGTACAACAACAGCATGAGCAATAACAATAATAGTTCTTCGTCTGGAGCTACTTATGGTTATCACAACTTTGGTTTTGGGTATAATGAAAACATTTATAACAATACCATCAATGATTTGCTTGGCGGCAGTGGCGACGTCCGTGCCTTGAATGTAAGTTCCGGTTCGGGACCTACCAATAAAGAAGTGTATGGAAATACCATTTTCAACATTTCAGGAAATTCTGCCACCACGGTAGCAGCTATTGTTTGCGATTATGGTACTATAGCTAATATTTACAAAAACCGCATATATAATATCACCAACAACACTGCTACAGGTGCAGCACCTGCAAGTGCAGGTATAATATTGGGCGCTAATGTAAATACATCAACAAATATTTACAACAACTATGTTTCGGATATCAAAGCCCCAAATGCCACCAATGCAACTGTGGTTATATCAGGTATTCACATAACTGGTACAGCAGTATCGACCGTTAATGCTTATAATAATACAGTTTATTTGAATGCAACGGGTACCGGTGCTGCGTTTAATACTGCTGCCTTGTTTTTTGGAACAGCTCCAGTAAATGTTGACCTACGCAACAATATATTGGTTAATGTCTCTACACCAAACGGCACAGGTATAACGAGCGCAATTACTCGCGGCGCTGCCGGTTTTACAAATTATAGCCTCAGTTCTGGTTATAATTGCTTGTTTGCAGGCACTCCAAGTGCGACTAATGTACTTTTTTTCGATGGCACAACAGGCTATCAAACCTTACAAGCATTCAAAAATGTGCTTAGCCCACGTGAGCAGGCTTCATTTTCGAGTCTTCCTCCTTTCGTAAATGTTGCAGTTGCTCCTTATGATTTGCACTTGCAGACTTCTGTTGCTACAGGTTGCGAAAGCGGTGGATTTCCAACTTCCCTTGTAACGGTGGATTATGACGGCGACAGCCGCAATGCCAGTACTCCGGATGTCGGAGCTGATGAATTTGCCGGCATTGGGGTGGATAACGCATCTCCTAATATCCAATACACGCTATTGGGCAATGGTAGTGTTGCTACCAACCGTCCCATACCCAATTTTGCTACAATTACCGACTTAAACGGTATTAATACAACAGCAGGTACAAAACCCCGTTTGTATTACAAAAAATCAACTCAAGCCAACACCTATAATGACAATACAAATGGTACTGACGGTTGGAAATATGTAGAAGCAAGCAATGCGGCTTCTCCTTTCAGTTTCAACGTTAATTATAGTCTTTTGTTATCAGGCGTTGTTGTTGCTGGAGATGTAATTCAGTATTTTGTTGTTGCACAGGACCTGAACGGCACACCCAATTTTGGCATCAATGCAGGTGGATTAACGGTACAGCCTGCTACTGTAAACCTTGCTGCGGCAAACTTCCCATTACTGAATACCATCAATCAGTTCACCATTGTAGCTAATGCTCTTTCGGGAACGATCAATGTGGGTCCAACAGAAACAATTACCTCTCTGACTAATGCCGGTGGACTTTTCGAAACAGTTAATGCGGC